>NZ_JAGSYE010000005.1 GCF_025685565.1 Granulicella aggregans | reverse complement strand
ATGTTCTTGATGTAGTCGGCGTGGCCTGGGCAGTCAACGTGCGCGTAGTGGCGGTTCGGGGTCTCGTACTCGACGTGCGAGGTCGAGATCGTGATACCGCGCTCGCGCTCTTCCGGAGCGTTGTCGATCGTGTCGAACGAGCGGAAGATGTTGTGCGGGTTGTGCTTGGACAACACCTTCGTGATCGCCGCCGTCAGCGTCGTCTTGCCGTGGTCGATGTGACCCACCGTTCCAATGTTTACGTGAGGCTTAGACCGGTCAAACTTTTCCTTACCCATGATTCTCTCCGTATATCGCTACTTCTAATTCGTTATTACTGCTATCTCGTTTCGCTCAACCAGAGCGGCCTACTTGTCGTCCGAATCCTTGCCCTGAACCTTGGCGATAATCTCTTCCGAGACCGACCGAGGCGCTTCCTCATACTGCTTGAACTGCATCGAGTAGTTCGCGCGGCCCTGGGTCGCTCCACGCATGTGCGTCGCATAGCCGAACATCGTCGACAGCGGCACGCTGGCACGAATCGCCTGCGTATTGCCCACCATCTCCATGCCCTCAATGCGGCCACGGCGAGAGTTCAGGTCTCCGATGATCGTTCCCATGTAATCCTCGGGAACGGTCACTTCGACAGCCATAATCGGCTCCAGCAGAACCGGCTTCGCCTTCTTCGCGGCTTCCTTGAACGCCATCGATCCGGCGATCTTGAATGCCATTTCGTTCGAGTCGACATCGTGGTAGCTGCCGTCGTACACCGAAACCTTGATGTCCACCATCTCGTAGCCAGCCAGAATGCCGCGCTGCATCGCATCCTGAATGCCCTGGTCGATCGGCTTGATGTACTCCTTCGGAATCGCGCCACCCTTGGTGTCGTTCGTGAACTCGTATCCCTTGCCCGGTTCGTTCGGCGAGATGCGGATCTTGCAATGTCCGTAGTTACCCGAACCACCCGTCTGCCGGATGTACTTGCCTTCCGCCTCGGCGTTCGAGCGGATCGTCTCGCGGTAGTTCACCTGAGGCTTACCGACGTTCGCCTCAACCTTGTACTCGCGCATCATGCGGTCGACGATGATCTCAAGGTGAAGCTCACCCATACCGGCGATGATCGTCTGGCCCGAGTCCACGTCAGTACGCACGTTGAAGGTAGGATCTTCCTGCGCCAGCTTGGCGAGGGCCATGCCCATCTTCTCCTGGTCAGCCTTGGTCTTCGGCTCTACAGCAACCTCGATAACCGGCTTCGGGAAGTCGATCGACTCAAGCACTACAGGCGCCTTGTCAGTGCAGATCGTGTCGCCGGTGATCAGGTTCTTCAAACCAACCGCCGCGCAGATATCGCCAGCAAGGATCTCGGTGATCTCTTCACGCTTATTCGCGTGCATCTTCAACAGACGGCCAATGCGCTCCGTCTTGCCGGTACGCGGATTGAGCACCGAGTCGCCGGTCTTCAATACACCCGAGTAGACACGGATAAAGATCAGCTGACCGACGAAGGGGTCGGTCATGATCTTGAAGCCGAGCGCCGAGAACGGCTCGTTGTCATCAGCCTTGCGAATGATCTTCTCTTCCGGGTTGTCGATGCTCGAACCAATCATCGGAGGAATATCGAGCGGGCTTGGAAGGTAGTCGACCACTGCGTCGAGTAGCGTCTGCACACCTTTATTCTTGAACGAAGAACCGCACAGCACCGGGAAGATATTCATCGCGATCGTCGCCTTGCGGATACCCGCCTTCAGCTCTTCGACCGTCGGCTCTTCGCCTTCGAGGTACTTGTTCATGATGACGTCGTCAGAGTCCGCGACCGCCTCGATCAGCACGGTACGTGCCTTCTGGGCCGTTTCGAGCAGGTTCGCCGGAATCTCTTCCACCGAGTACTCAGCGCCCATCGTCTCGTCATGCCACAGGATCGCCTTCATGGTGACCAGGTCGATCACACCAAGGAACTTCGCCTCTGCGCCAATCTGAATGTTGATCGGAATCGCACGCGCGCCCAGGCGATCGACGATCGTCGAGGTCGCATAGACAGCGTCCGCTCCGGCCTTGTCCATCTTGTTGATGAAGCAGACCCGGGGAACCTTGTACTTGTCGGCCTGACGCCACACCGTCTCCGACTGAGGCTGCACGCCGGCAACTGCGTCAAAGCAGGCCACCGCGCCGTCGAGCACGCGAAGCGAGCGCTCTACCTCAGCGGTAAAGTCCACGTGGCCCGGTGTATCGATGATGTTGATGCGGATGTTTTTCCAGGTGCAAGTCGTCGCAGCCGACGTAATCGTGATGCCGCGCTCCTGCTCCTGCTCCATCCAGTCCATGGTCGCAGTTCCTTCGTGCACTTCTCCAATACGGTGCGTGATGCCCGTATAGAAGAGAATGCGCTCGGTCGTCGTCGTCTTGCCGGCGTCGATGTGCGCCATGATTCCGATATTCCGGCAACGATTCAGAGGTATAGTGCGTGCCACAGTCTTATCTCTCACTCTGCGGACTTCCGTCCGCGGTTACTTACATTGATCCCAAACTTGCGGGAGCAGGGAATGTCTTTCTATTCCCTGCTCCCTTATCCCCGCACTTACCAGCGATAATGCGCAAACGCCTTATTCGCTTCAGCCATACGATGAACGTCTTCCTTCTTCTTCATAGCGGCACCACGGCCATTCGCGGCATCGAGCAGCTCAGCGGTCAACTTATCGACCATGCCCTTTTCGCCGCGAGCGCGGCCATACGTCACCAGCCAGCGGATCGCGAGCGAAGTACGGCGCTCCGGCAGAACTTCGATCGGCACCTGGTAGTTCGCTCCACCAACGCGGCGGCTCTTCACTTCCAGAAGAGGCTTGCAGTTCTCAATCGCCTTCTTGAACAGCTTCAGGGCCTCGTCGCCACCCTTCTGCTCGAGGTTCGTCATGGCGGTGTAGAAGATGCCCTGCGCGGTCGACTTCTTGCCGCCCCACATCATGCTGTTCACAAACTTCGTCACCAGGGTCGAGTTATAAACCGGGTCCGGTGAAACTTCACGCTTAGCGATGTAGCCTTTTCTTGGCATTGCTCTCTCTTCTCGTCTTCCTTCAGGGCCGTTGACTTCTCAAGACCTGAACCTGTTGTTACTTCACTGAAAACCTAGAACTACTTACCCGCAGCAGCCTTCGGACGCTTCGCGCCGTACTTTGAGCGGCTCTGCTTCCGGTTCGCCACGCCAACCGAGTCCAGCGTTCCACGCACAACGTGGTAGCGAACCCCCGGCAGGTCCTTCACACGGCCACCGCGGATCAGCACAATCGAGTGCTCCTGCAGGTTGTGGCCGATGCCCGGGATGTAGGTCGTAACTTCAATTCCGTTGGTGAGGCGGACACGCGCAACCTTGCGGAGAGCCGAGTTCGGCTTCTTCGGGGTCTGCGTGTAAACGCGGGTGCAGACGCCACGGCGCTGGGGCGAACCCTGAAGCGCGGGGCTGGCGGTCTTATAACGTGTCGGCGTGCGGCCTTGCTTGACGAGCTGATGGAACGTAGGCACTGAAGCTCCTTCGAAAAAACCGTGAAACAAAACTTGTTTTCAAACGTGCAGAAGGGTGAGGGCTTCGCTCTTCGGCGGCGCATTTGCGCGCACACGCGAAAAAATGAGAACGCTGATGCGTCTCTTACGAAGATCTTCCCTGCTTCACGCCTGTACATCGGTACAACAAACCAGACGAAAACAGTCGACGGTGGTCGAGCGTCTTCCATTTGAAGGCTTTCTCAAGCCCGACTGCCGGAAGAGCCGACTCCGTTTCGCTGTCCCGGCCCGCATAGCCCATCCAAGGTGGAGGGTGGTCGCAGGCACGATTGCGATAGGCCCCGAACATTTGGCGTGCTTACGCACACCTTGCCGGGGTGAATCTCTTGTATCCAGTGTAAAGGAAGTGCTGATCGAAGGCTATTCGCCGTCCAGATCAAGATTCACTTTCAGGCCAACTTTCAGCCCACCACGCTGCGGGAACACCCGACGGCGCGCTCCGGATACTCGCGGAACCTTCTAACAATATCAAGCCGTACCCGCAGAGTCAATAAATTTGGTGGAAATTGTCTCCCACCTGAGCCAGATCTCCGCATTTTCACTCATCTGACTAAAAATTCGCGGGTCGGCCATTGAAAATTAGCCAGTCAGTGATTGAAAGCGCCGTCGCCCCCGACTCGTCATTCCCTGGGAGCGATCATCGTCTCGACCGAAGTCCGCGCCTTTGCGGACGCAGTCGATAGCCCCAGCATTTCGCTTTTCCATGAGGATAAAGCGCGTCACTCACATCCGTGCCCCATTCATCGCGCCTCTGTTTCACGCGATGAGTGGGACCGCCACCAAACCCCATGCCGGCTGCCCCATCCATTCAGTTTCATCGCATGGGTGCCCCCCCCCCGCGCCCCAGATGCCCATGCTAGCCTTTTCCTCATGTCCGCACGTCTCCCTTGCCTGGCCGCCCTAGCCCTCCTCGCCGTCGCCACCACCGCCCTCTCCCAGAGCGGCACTCCCGCCCCGATGGTTCCGCTCGCCAAGCACGATCCCCGCCTCGAAAAGGTGACCGAGGCCATGCACGCCTCAAAGTCCCCGACCTACGTCGCCCTCTCCCCCGACGGCGCAACCGTAGCCTGGACCCTCCGCCGCTCCGAAGGTACGCAGATTCATCTGGTCCCGGTCGCCGACCCCGCAAAGGACACCGTCCTCAAAGTCGAGGGCCGTGAAGACTGCGCCAGCGAAGCCCCCGTCTGGTCACCCGACGGCACCACTTTCGCCTTCACCTCCACCTGCACTCCTAAATCCGAGAAGGCCGGACAAGAACAGATCTTCCTCTGGACTAAATCCACCGGCAAGTTCAAGCAGCTCACCCACCTCACCGGCAACATACAGTCGCTCGCCTTCTCGCCGGACGGCAAGTCCCTTGCCTTCCTCTTTGTCGAAAACGCCACCCGCTCCGCCGGAGCCCTCGCCGCCATGAAGCCCTGGTCCGGCGTCATCGGCGAAGACGGCATCGAAATCCAGCGGATCTACGGTATCAATGTCAGCGACGGCGGAGGCGAATTCCTTACTCCCAGCAGTCTCCATGTGTATGAATTCGACTGGTCTCCTAACTCGAAGCAGCTTGCATTCATCGGCGCTAACCCACCAGGGGAAAATAATTGGTGGGTAGCAAAGCTTTACACGATCCCGGCGGATCGAGACGATAAGGGGAGGATTTTTGACAGTTCGCGCGCCCTTGACAGCAGGATGTGGTCTCCGCCGCCAGTAGTTCTCGACCCCACCACCGTCTCCGGCCCGCTCCACGGCCTCCAGATCGCCGTCCCACGCTTTTCCCCTGACGGCTCGCAGATCGCTTTCATCGGCGGCATCATGTCCGATCAAGGTTCCACCGGCGGAGACATCTACACAATCCCCTCCACCGGCGGCGAGCCCAAAGACATCACCCCCAACCGCGAAGCCACCCCCGCCTGGTTCTCCTGGGTCAACTCCGACACGCTCGGCGTATCCGAGTCCGCCCGCGGCAACACCCACCTCTTCGCCTACGACATCAGCTCCCAAAAAGACATCCCGCAATACGACCTCAGCGTACCCGAGACGCTCCGCGCCGGCGGCCTCTCCATGCGCGTCTCCCTCTCCGCTGACAGCCAATCCATCGCTTACATCCGCAGCTCCTTCAGCACCCCGCCCGAGGTCTACGCAGGCCCCTTCGGCTCCGTCAAACAGATCACCCACCTCAACGACAACGTCAAACCGGTCTGGGGTAAATCCGAATCCGTCGAGTGGGACAACGAAGGCTTCCATGTTCAGGGCTGGCTCCTCTACCCCGCCGATTACGATCCCGCGAAGAAGTATCCCCTCATCGTCAGCGTGCATGGCGGCCCATCCGCCGCCACGGCCAACTCCTGGGCAGGCGGCGGAGCGCTCTTCTCTGCCATGGGCTACTTCGTCTTCTCGCCTAACCCCCGCGGCAGCTACGGCCAGGGCGAGCGCTTCACCCAGGCCAACGTCAAGGACTTCGGCTACGGTGACCTCCGCGACATCCTCAAGGGCATGGATACCCTCGAAGCCACCCTCCCCATCGACAAAAATCGCGAAGGCATCACCGGCTGGAGCTACGGCGGCTTCATGACCATGTTTGCCGTCACCCAGACCAACCGCTTCCACGCCGCCGTCGCCGGGGCAGGAATCTCCGACTGGAAGAGCTACTACGGGGAAAACTCCATCGACCAGTGGATGGTCCCCTTCTTCGGCAAGACCGTCTACGACGACCCCGCCGTCTACGCTAAATCCTCCGCCATCGAGTACATCAAAAACGTCAAGACCCCCACCCTCGTCCTCGTCGGCGATCGCGACGGCGAATGCCCCGCCCCGCAGAGCTTCGAGTTCTGGCACGCCCTCCGCGCCGAAGGCGTCAAGACCCAGCTCGTCGTCTACCCCAACGAGGGCCACGGTTTCCGCGATCCCGCCCACATCCAGGACCGGGATGAGCGCATGTTGAACTGGTTCGCCACCGAAATGCCCTGAAGGCAAGGGTGTAGGGGATAGGGTTTAGGGTGTAGGGAAAACAACGGAGCGAAGCAATTCCTCCCAACCACTACGCCCTATATCGATCCGTCATCTCGACCGGAGCGAAGCGGAGTGGAAAGCCCCCTCATTGGTCTTAGCCATTGCATGTACTCGCCTACACCCCAACCCTACCCCCTATACCCTTCTACCTGCTCCACCCGTCTATCCCCTGTACGCCGTTTTCCATTACACTGAAGTCTCGGTAATTCAGCGTCTGCGGTAGCACCGTTCAGCTAGGGTTCCGGTTGGACGGGGAGGTTCAATGCGTCGGTTTGTCTCGGTATTCGCTCTACTCTTTTTCGCCATCCCTTTTGGCATCTCCATCAATGGCTGCGGCAAAAAAACGGCCATCACGTATTGCTCTGGCGACTCCGGCGTCTCCGTCGGGCAGGTAGTCTCGATCACTCTCCAGCCGAAGATCTACGGCATCTCGATCAATCAGGCTGAGATCTCGCAGACGTCGTCGCCCTCAGGCATCGACTGCAAAGGCACTGCCGTCTCCTCCGCCAGCTACACCTACGCCTCGAGCGACACCACGCGCACCCTGCTCGACATCCAGCCCACCACCGGCAAGCTCTGCGGCGGCACATGGAACCGCAACAGCGGCGGCGGCATTCCCGACTACACCACCTGCACCTCAACGGGCATGACAGGCATCGCCTACGTCACCGCAACCGCGAACGGAGTCACCAGCAACCCGCTGCCCGTCTACGTCCACCCTGTCGTGACGAGTGTGGTGCTCGGAGCCCCCTCCACCGACTGCCTCAACGACCCCGCCACCAACTGCAGCCCCGCCGCCACAAACGCAGACAGCTCTTCCACCTCCGCGATCGCCTGCCCGGTCGCCTACTCGAACGGGTGCTGCAATATCGCCACCGTCGTCGTTCCCAATCCCGCGCCCGCAAACTACGACCAGAAGAGCTGTGTCTCGCAGACCTACAATGCGCAGCTTGCCGCCCGCGTCTACGCCGGGACCGGCACAAACCGGACCAACGTCAGCTGCCAGGTCGGCCACGTCACCTACGCCGCCCAGTCTGCCGGCATTGTCACCATCGACCAGAACGGTCTCGCCACGGCAGAGCAGCCCGGCGCTACCATCGTGACCGCGACCGTCGCCCTGACCGGAAGCTCGGCCGGCTTCTTCTCCACCTGCCCGCCCGCCGACATCGCCCTCAGCTACCCCGGCAGCACCACGGGAACCACCAACATCGTCGTCAACCAGAACAACACCCAGCCCATCTCGGCCACTGTCACCGATACCCTCGGCAAGCCGATGACCGGCCTCGCCCTCGAGTACGTCTCGACCACGCCCATCACCATCCCTGCCTCGTCGAACGGAACCGTCACCCCGGTCTTCCCTGGCCAGGCCGCCATCACCGCCATCTGCCAGCCCCCCACCTGCAACACCGCCCCGCAGAGCGAACTCGGCGTCTTCGGCAACGGCAAGTCCGTCACCTCGAAGCCCGTCAACATCACGACCCCGGGAACCAACAGCACCGTCCTCTACATCGCCAGCACTGACTCGCAGTACATCGTCCCTGTGGACTTCACCCAGACCCAGCTCGGCGCTCCCGTCCGCCTGCCCTTCGTTCCCAACTCCATCGCCCTCAGCAACGACCTCACCAGCATCTATCTGGGCAGCGACACCGAGTTGATGGTCGTCAACGCCACCTCGCTCGCCATCACCAAGCAGGACACCACCGTCCACGGCGTCGTCCTCTCCGTCTCCCCGGACAACAGCACCGTCGTCATCAGCGACCCGGTCCGCCAGCAGATCTATCTCTATAACTCCAGCGGCACCGTCTCCACCACCTACGGCGGAGTAGGAACCCACGCCGCATGGAGCCCGGACTCGCAGACCGTCTACATCGCGGCAGGAAACCAGATCCTTGTCCACTCCTCCTTCAGCGGATGGAAGCAGCTCTCGCCCGCAACCTCGGGCGGCACCGCGGTCAACGACGTCACGGTCACCGTTCCCGCCGTCGGCGCTTACTTCTCAGGCCCCGTCACCACCGCCCGCGGATACTGCTCGGCCACGACCTCCGACACCTCCACCGCGCCGCCCACCGTCAGCAACATCTTCTACCCCACTGCCGACTCGGTCGCTGCTCTCACCGATCGTCTGGCGGCCACCAACGACGGCTTCCATATCCTCGGCGCAAACGCCTCCGCCGCGACCCTCAACGACATCCAGGTCAACCTCGCTCCCGTCGCCGCCACCACCAACGGCCCAGGATCGCTCACCGCCTCAGGCGGGATCACCTGCCCCACCAACGGCGCCGGCCTTACCTTCTCGAGCGTCGTAGCTCCCATCGCGCTCACCGGCATCGTACCGACCGCCATCACCGGCGTCCTTCCCACCTCGGACTCGAAGGTAGCCTTCGTCACCTACACCGGCACCGGCGGAGTTCTTCCCTACTACGTCCCGCCCACCTTCGGGTCAGGCGGCAACACCTCAGGCGTCGGCATCCCCGGAACCTACAACACCATCCCGCTCACCGCTCCGGCCATCGCTCCAGTTGCCGGAATCATCAGCGCCGACAATACCACTCTCTACGTCGGCACCTCGGGCGACGCTCTCGTCCACCTGATCAATACCGGCACCTTCACCGACACCAAGACCATCGCCCCGAACCTGCCCAGCGCCACCGGCGCAACCGGCACCTTCGCCATCCCCAACCTGCTGGTCCAGAGGCCCCGCAAGACGACCTAAAGACACGGTGTAGGGTACAGGGTTTAGCGTGCAGTGAGAACCAAGGCCCGAGCCACAATAAAGCAGAAACGGAAAAAGCCCCTCGCAAGAGGGGCTTTGCTATTGCCGTTCTACTCCCTAAACCCTGTCCCTTACACCCTGCTTCTACGAAAGCCTCTGCTTCAACAGGTCCCGCGCAATCGCATCCAAAACGCCATTCAAGAAGTGAATCGACTCCGGCGCGGCATACCGCTTCGCCACCTCCAGCGACTCGTTAATGATGATCGGCCCCGGCGTGTTCGGATAAGCCAGCATCTCCGCAATCGCCGTCCTCAGCAGATTGCGATCGACCACCGGCATCCGCTCAATCCGCCAGTTCTGCGAGTGGTCCTCGATGATCTTGTCGATCTCCGCCTGCCTTGAGGTCGCAACACGGTGCAGGTCCTCGGCGAACCCTCGTGTCTCTTCATCCACATCGTCGCGCGAAGGCCAAAACAGCTTCCGTACCTCCTCCGGCGTCTGCTTCCCAAGATCCCCTTGGAACAGCATCTGCATCGTCAGCTCGCGAGACTTACGCCGCGTGCCCACTATGCCTTCACCGCAATCTTCCGCTGGATCGAAACCATCTCGATCGCTGCAATCGCCGACTCAAATCCCTTATTCCCGGCCTTCACGCCCGCGCGATCGAGAGCCTGCTCCAGCGTCTCGCAAGTCAGTACGCCGAACGCATGCGGCACGCCGGTCTCCTGCTGCGACTGCCCAATCCCGCGTGCGACTTCGGTATAGATCGCCTCGTAGTGAGCCGTCTCTCCGCGCAGCAAACATCCCAGCGTAATCACCGCGTCAAACCGCTTCGACTCAGCCAAGGTCCGAGCTGCGGAGGGAACCTCCCACGCACCCGGCACCCGAACAATCTCAATGTCCGCCATCTTCGCGCCGCTCCGCGTCAGCCCATCAAGAGAGCCCTGCAGCAGCCGGTCCGTGATCACCGCATTCCATCGCGCCGTCACGATCGCAAATCGCATCCCTGCCGCGGAAAGATCGCCTTCAATCGCCACCGGCTTGCCATGCAGCGGATTCTCTGACTCCCAGAACCCAACCTCCAGCCCATCGCCCAGATCGACCCTCACCAGCCGCGAGTTCCAGTGCGTGGCCGCAGCTTCACTCAGCTTCGCCGCGACATCCTCGCTGCGAAAGTTCGCGATCATCCAAGAGTGAATCGCCGCCCGAACAGCATCGAGCTGTGTCACCTCGACCAGCAGCTTCGGCACGCCGGGCATCCTGCCGGCCACCAGCTCGATGTTCCCCACCGGCGCAAGAAACGCCGCGCCCTTGCCATCCTTGTCTTCCCAACCCTTACCCGGCTCGAATCCCAACGCCGCAAACAAGCCACCCAGCTTGCCGAACGCTTCCTCGGATCCAACTGCCTGCACCAACGTAATTCCCTTGATCATCCCTTCATTGTATCCAGTCCGTTGTTCGTTCTACGCTCTACGTTGTTCGTTAAACGTACTCCGTCATCCTGAGCGAAGGTTGGCGCGCTTTTTGCGCCAACCGGAGTCGAAGGACCCCGATGCCGCTTACGTCGGCACAGCCGCTTGCACCTTTCTGCCAAGAATCGCTCAGCCGCGACTGCAGAACCGTCCATTGAGGCAAGACACCGGTCAAGCCGTCCTGCTCACTGCTCCCTGTTCCCTACCCCTTTCACCCTGCCCTTGCGCTCTCCCCCGTCCCGGTCTACCGTCTCCATGGGAGACCACCATGCACTTTGAAACCCTGCTCTACGACTGCCAGCATCACGTCGCCACCGTCACCCTGAACCGCCCCAAGGTCCTCAACGCCCTCAACGCCAAGGTCCTCAACGAACTCGAAGAACTCTTCGCCCAGATCTCCGAAAACTCCTCCATCCGCGCCGTGCTCATCACCGGCTCCGGCGATCGTGCCTTCGCCGCCGGTGCCGACATCAACGAGCTCGCCAAAGCCGGCAAAGCCCCCAACTCCCCCACCGGCGAGCAACTCGCTCTCCGCGGCCAGAACGTCTTCTCCCTCATCGAAACCTGCGGCAAGCCCGTCATCGCCCTTATCAACGGCTTCGCCCTGGGAGGCGGCTGCGAACTCGCCCTCGCCTGCACCATGCGCCTGGCCGCCGACACCGCCAAGCTCGGCCAGCCCGAGATCAAGCTGGGCATCATGCCCGGCTACGGAGGCACCCAGCGCCTCCCACGCCTCATAGGCACCTCCCGCGCCCTCCGCCTCATCCTCACCGGCGACACTATCGACGCCACCGAGGCCCTCCGCATCGGCCTAGTCGATGAGGTCCACCCCGCCGCCGACCTTCTCGCCAAGGGCCACGCCCTCGCGACTCAGATCGCCTCCGCCGCCCCACTCTCCATCACCGGCTCGCTCGAAGCCGTCCGCCGCGGCAGCCACCTCGACCTCCACGACGCTCTGCGCGTCGAAGCCGAGATCTTCGGCGAACTCTGCAACTCCCAGGACAAGACCGAGGGCACCGCCGCCTTCCTCGAAAAGCGCAACCCCCGCTGGCACGGCCACTAAACCGTCGCTATCAGCCATCTCTCGCTACGGATACGTCATCTCGACTGAAGCATCGCAGTATCATCGCGATGCGCAGTGGAGAGATCCGAGCATTTGTCTTTGACGTTGCATTTGCCGGGTGCCCCATATCTGGCAGCTTCACGACCAGATGTGGGATCCTGCTGCGACAAAATCCATCATCCCGAGCTCCACGCCCCAAAACCACCCCGGCGAACCCACTCCCCTTTCCCATTTCTGCAACCACCTCCCATCCCCATACCCACAATTCCGTGCAAACCTGCATCAAACCCATAAGCTGGAAAAGACGCAAAAGGGCCCGATGACGACCCAACAAACAACATCTCAAGCGTTCTTCCCCGGGACGCTCGTCCTGGTCCTTGCCCTGTGCCTCATCGGCTGCGGCTCCGGCACCAACGCCACCAGCCCTCCGCAGGACGTCATACCCGACTTCAGCCTCACCGTCACCCCCACCGCGCTCACCGTCACCACCGGCACCAGCGGAGCCGCAATCGTCATCCGCGCCACCGGCACCACCACCTTCTCCGGCTCCGTCGCCCTGGCCATGGACGGCCTCCCCTCCGGTGTCACCGCCTCCCCAGCCTCCATCTCGCTCACCCCCGGCAGCGACCAGACCGTAACCCTTCAAGCCTCCGCGCAGGCTCCCACCGGCACAGCAAACGTCACCCTGACCGGAACCTCCGGCACGCTCAAACACACCGCGATGGTCGCGCTTACCGTAGCCGCCCCGGCCACCACCCCGCCTCCCACGACCACCGGCATCGACGTCACCACCTACCACTACGACAACGCCCGCGACGGCCTCAACGCGCAGGAGACCACCCTCACCCCGGCAAACGTCAACTCCTCCTCCTTCGGCCTCGTCGGCCTCTTCCCCGTCGACGGCAAAGTCGACGCACAGCCCCTCCTCGTCAGCAACCTCACCCTCCCCAGCTCCACCACCGCCAACATCCTCTACGTCGCCACTGAGCACGACTCCGTCTACGCCCTCGACGCCGCCACCGGCGCGCAAATCTGGAAGACCTCCATCCTCAGCTCCGGCGAGACCACCAGCGACATCCACAGTTGCAGCCAGATCACCCCTGAGATCGGCATCACCGCCACGCCCGTCATCGACCGCGACCTCGGCCCCAACGGCACAATCTTCGTCGTCGGCATGTCGAAAGACAACGCCGGCAACTACCACCATCGCCTCCACGCCCTCGACCTCGCCACCGGCGCCGAACTCTCCGGCAGCCCCACAGAGATCGCCGCCACATATCCCGGGACCGGCGCGGGCAGCGCCAACGGCACCCTCACCTTCGACCCTGGCCAATACGCCGAACGAGTCGGCCTTCTTCTCCTCAACGGCAACCTCTACACGACTTGGACCAGCCACTGCGACATCGCTCCCTACACGGGCTGGGTCATCGGCTACAACGAGACCACCCTCCAGCAATCGAGCGTCCTCAACCTCACCCCCAACGGCAGCGACGGCGCCGTCTGGATGAGCGGCTTCGGCCTTGCCGCCGACGCCTCCAACATCTACCTCCTCGACGCCAACGGCACCTTTGACCCCGGCTACACCCCCGACGGCTTTCCCAGCAAATCCGACTACGGCAACGCCATGCTGAAGATCGCCACCACCCCGAAGCTCACCGTCACCGACTTCTTCGAGCCCTGGAACACGACCGCCGAATCGGCCATCGACCAGGACCTCGGCTCTGGCGGAGCCATGCTCCTGCCCGACACGCAGGACAGCACCGGCAAGACCCGCCACCTCGTCGTCGGAGCTGGAAAAGACGGCAATATCTATCTCGCCGACCGCGACGACATGGGCAAGATCAACCTCTCCTCGCCCGACAACTCCAACGTCTACCAGCAGATCCCCAACGGCGTCGCCAGCGGAGCATGGTCCGGCCCGGCCTTCTTCAACAACACCCTCTACTACGGCGGCCGCGGCGACAACCTTCGCGCCTACCCGGTCGCCAACGCCCTCATAGCCACCGCGCCATCCAGCAAGTCCGCTGTCACCTTCCCCTATCCCGGCACCACGCCCGCGATCTCCGCCAACGGCACCAGGAACGGCATCGTCTGGGCAGTCGAGAGCTCACAGAACTCCGCCGGCGTACTCCACGCCTACGACGCCTCCAATCTCGCCACGGAGCTCTACAACAGCAACCAGGCCGCCAACAGCCGCGACTCCTTCGGCAACGGCAACAAGTTCATCACCCCCATGGTCGCCAACGGTCGCGTCTACATCGGCACACAGAAGGCGGTAGCCGTCTTCGGCCTCCTCACCCAGTAGAACGATTACTCCGTCGTTCTGAGCGAAGCGAAGAATCCCCGCATTTATCCGGCCACCGACTCCACATGCACCGCGTCTTTGTCTCGTGGGTGGGACATTACTGTAAAGCACGAACCGTTCTCCTTTCCCTACACCTAATTCAACAAAATCCCACCCCCATCCGTCCCTCGATAAGTTGATATGCTTACCTCTGTGCGCCTCACCCGCCGTCTCCCAACCTCTCTCTCTGCGATGCCGCTCTTGCTCTGTCTCGCCCTCGCGGCGGGCTGCAACCGCTCCGCCGTCGTCCCCGACTCCGACGCCCGCGTCAACGCCTCCGAAAAACAAGCCCAGACCGAACTCATCCGCCAGCAACTCGACCTCATCCCCCCGCCCTCGAAGTCGCGCTACATGGCCGTCCACGCCCTCACCTCGTGGGAGAACCCCTACCTCACCGTCCAGGGCAACATGCTCACCCTCCACGTAACGGTCGCCGACGCCAACACCAGCGACCTAGGCGTAGGCGGCATCCTTCGCCCTGTCGGAGCCCGCCGCCAGGACCTCAACATTCGTACCTCCGACCTTCCCGGAGCCCTCAACGCCGTCCCCCAGACCGCCTGGCCCTACGGTCGCGTCGTCGCCGTCGAAGAGGCCCACGACACCCCCGCCAAGGCACGCCCCCAGGTCCGCCGCAACATGGAGACCGCCATGCAGCTCCTCAACGACCTCGGCATCGTCGTCTACGAGTGGAACGAATCCGGCAACCCGATCAAGTAGCGTCGCCTTATCCAGCGCACAAGAACCACGTCATCCCCAGACTTGGTCATAAACTTCAACCTTGTCATCCTTCGCGAACCGGGGCATCTGCTTTTGTTCTTGCACTTGCCGTCATTCTGAGCGAAGCGAAGAATCCCCGCATTTGCCGTTGCAGTTGCATTTGCTCTTGCCTCTAGGTAAGCCGAGGCTTCAGCCTCGGCAATCAATCCAGCCAAGGAATCGGGGCTTCAGCTCCTGGGGTATGTCTTCCTCAATCCCGCCCCTCCCGCCTGGAAACCAAATACCGCACAAAGCTCCCAAGCCCCGCAAACCGATACCCCGGATCGACCCACCTCTCGATCACATAAAACGCAAAATAGTACAGCCGACAAGAACACCACACCGCCACCGCCAACAAAAATGCGCACTTCAGCGTGGGGCGATCCGTCAAGATCAACCCACATGCCGTGCAGCCAGCAACCAGAAACATCACCGCCTTCACGCGGTACAACAATGGAATATGCGGCCGACTCTCCTCCATAATTTGCCTCCGTCTCCGTTCTTTGACCTCCACACAGAAAAATTGGCTTGTAAAATCCACCGCATGATCTCGATCCTTCACGAGAAAGACTACGAGTTGCTCGGCGACGTCGAGATTCGCTGTGAGGACTGGCAGAGGATCAGAAAGTTAGGGGCAGTCCGCTTTGCCACACAGTACTGTAGGGCCACTTTAGGAGTTAGACTTGGCGGATTATTGCTTCTGACAACGGCAGCGAGCCTCCATAACCTCCACGAAATCAGTACAGATTTATGGATATTTTTGGCGTATTTTCTCTTCGCCCTAGTTGCTGGCCTGGTCCACGCAGCCCGCGCATGGTTGAGGCTGGAACGTCGATTCAACCGCGACGCTCCTCAAGGGCCCTGATCTCTCCTCCGTTACACTCCTAGAAGTGCACCCCCTCACCAAGCTCGCCCTCACCGCCGCCCTGCTCAGCCTCACCGCCTGCCGCCGCTCCGACTTCCCCGACGTCCCCTCCGGCTACCGCGAGTTCGCCTACGTCTCGAACGGCGGTGCCAACACCGTATCCGTCCTCGACCTCGTCTACCTCCGCCCCGACCGCACCCTCCAAGTCGGCCCCAACCCCTCCGGCATGGCCGTCAACCCCGTCAAGAACGAGGTTTATGTCGTCAACGCCGGTCCGGCCAACGGCAACGGCTCCATCACAGTCATCGACGCCCGCACCAACAAGGTCGTCTACACCATCGGCCTCCATCGCCAGCCCTACTTCATCTCCGTCGACGCCGCCGGCCGCCGCGCCTACGTCGCCAACTCCGGCTCCAACACCGTCTCCGTCGTCGACCTCGACCTCCGCCGCGAGATCGCCGTCGCCGGCACCGGCGAAGCCCCCGGCCTCGCGCGCATCGCCCCTGACATGCGTTCGCTCGTCGTCACCAACCGCGCCAGCGGCAGCGTCTCCATCTTCGCCGTCGACCCCACCCCGGCCCTTGATCCGAACGCCCCCGCCAAACAGCAACCCCAGCCGCTGCACTTCCGCGCCTCCTTCGATCACTGTCCCGGAGCCACCGACGCCGTGATCCTCCCCGACTCCTCCAAGGCCTTCATCGCCTGCTCCGGCGGTCATCAGGTCATGTCGATCAACCTGGCCGCCGCACCCGACTCCTGGGCCGCCAAACAAAACCCCTCGTTGCTCAATGACTCCGTCCTCGCGTTCTTGGACGTCGGCGAAACCCCCGTCGACCTAGCCATGAAGCCCGATGGAGGTGAGGTCTTCTCCTCCAACTTCGCCTCCGGCTCTATCTCCGAGATCTCCACCTACACCAACGAGGTAGGCGGCACCTACCCCATCGGCAACCACCCCGTCCACGGCATCGTCACAGCGGACAACTCCGCCCTCTGGGTCTCGAACTTCGGTGCCGACTCCCTCTCGCTCTACAGCATCGACGACGGCAAACTCGTCAGCAGCCTCCGGACCGGCTCCGCACCCGACTTCCTCGCCTTCTCCGCCGACGAGCATCTTTTATTGGCAGCCGACGCCCACTCCGGCGACGTAGCCGTCATCCGCACCCTCGGCAAACTAGGCCCTAACCTCTTCACCATCCTGCCCGCGGGCCCCTCACCCAACGCCATCGTCGTGAAAGCCATCACCGCCAACAAATGATTCTTGCGACCAACGCGAAGCGGTATGAAAGTCACGTTGTGACCGCCCCACGCGCAGTGTGCCCGTCCGTCAGGACATCTATTCGCCCCGAACCAACGCCTTCATCCTCAGACTCTCTACCGTCCCAATGTCCTCAAGCGCACCGACCACCGCCGCCCTATCGCGTTCGCTCCGATTCTGGCTCACCTTCCACTTCCCCTCGAGCCTGCGAATCGGCAGCTCAAACCCCACAATCCCCCGCATCTGCGAAGCGATAAACTCCGCCGGAGCGTCCGTCACCTTCCAAGGCACCGCCGACGATGCCTCATGCGTATCCGTAAGGCTTGTGAGGTGTTCTAACAGCCATGCCGCATCCTTCACCACCCGCAGCGGCCCATAAGCATGTACCGTCACGTAGTTCCAAGTCGGCACCACCTTGCCATCCTCAGCCTTACCCGGATACCACCCTGCCGAAACATAATGCTGAGGCCCTGCAAAGATCGCCAGCGCATCCACACCCTCCGCTAGGTCCTTCCACTGCGAATTGGCCCGCGAAACATGCCCCTTCAGAACGCCAAACTCTGATCCTTCAACTTCCTCATAGACCAGCGGAATATGCGAAGCCACCAGCCCCTCCGCACCCATCGTCACCACCGCCGCCAGCGGGTGCGCCCGCATCATTGCCACAAGCACCGGCAGCCGCGTCTCCAGATTTGCCTTCGGAATATACATACGCTCTACACCTGCCGCGCCAGCACCAGCGTAATGTCATCCGGCTGCTCATCTGCCCCAATCCAGGCATCCAGCGCCAGCATCACCTGCGCCGAGATCACATGCAGCGGCTCATCCCGGTACCGCGCCACCACCTCCATCAGCCGGTCCTCGCCGAAGTCGCCAAAATCGTTCTCCGGCTCCGTCACGCCATCCGAATAAGCCACCATGATGTCCCCGGTCTGCATCTGGAAGCCATCCTCCTCGTAGCTCATCCCATCCATCAGCCCAACGACGGTCCCACCCTTGTCCAGCCTTCGGATGCTCCCATCCCGGCTCAACACCAGCGGAGGCAACTGCCCCGCATTCGAATAGGTCATCCAGGAACTCTTCGCGTCGTAGTGAGCCAGGAACAGCGTCGCGTACTTCTCCGGCTGCGTGCTCCGATAAAGATGCCGGTTCAGCAGCGACATGATCCTACCGGGCGACTGAAACAGCTCCCCAGCATCCTCGCCCACCTCCTCGCGGCTCACCGTCAGCCCCGACACCGCGTCTTTCGCGTACAGCACCTCTTCGCTCGCGAACCGGTATGCCCGCACCGCCGAATGCAACGTCGCCATCAGCAGCGCCGCCGAAATCCCCTTCCCGCTGATGTCCCCCAGCGCGATGCCCACGCCCGTCTCCGTCCGCAGCTTGCCCGTCAGGTTCGCCTCGCTGTGGAACAGGATGAAGTCGTAGTAGTCTCCGCTCACCGACCGCGCCGGGCGGCACACACCGTGCAACTGCAGATTCGCCAGATCGCAGTCCGCATGAGGAAACAGATTCGCCTGCACCTCCTGCGCAATCGACAACTCATTCTGCAGCCTTTCCTTCTCCTTCTGCTCTACCAGCAGCCGCTGCAGCGATCCCGTCATCGCATTGAACGACCGCCCCAGCTCCGACAATTGGTCGACACCCTTCACCGTGATCCGATGGCTAAAGTCCCCGCGGTCAATCGCCTGCGTCGCCTCGTACAAATTCGCCACCGACCCCGTAATCGTCCGCCCCAACCTCACCGCAAGGTACAGCGCCAGCATCTCGAGCAGCCCGAACACCACGATCAGCACTCCTAATGCGATCCGATAGGCGCTTGTGATCGCCCCCGAAAGCGACCCTCCGAACAACTGCCGATACAGCAGAGATGGTCGCGAATCCACCCACATGGGAATGCTATCCAGTTCCCCTGTGTCCCAGTTTGTTACCGCCATGGTCGATAAGAATCGGACCTGAAGATCTGCGATATTCACCGGCGAAGGCGACGTTCCGCCAGAGACCGAGGGTGGTCGTTTCCGGTTCTTCGAGCTCGTCAATTCCTCAAACAGCTCGGCTCTGCCTAAGCCCTCGGCCACCAGATCCATCAGGCGTTCGTCCACCTCCACGCTGGTCAGCAGGCTCAAAATGCGATTGTCCGCCATCTTCTCCTGGTTGATCGCTACCAGATAAAGATCGTTCCCATCCAGCACGAGCCCCGCGAACCGGCCGTCCGGCAGCGTCGCCGCCCAGGGCGGCAGCCCCAGCGGCGTCCGCACAGAACTCGCATCCGCCGAATTCTGACTGAACCCCACCGGCACTCCATCCAGAAAGAGCCTGCTCTGCCGATGCAGCAGCGTCGTCCGCACCTCATCCAGCGAGCTTCCCGTATTGTCATCCGGCAGCGACGCCACCAGGTCTTGCCCCTTAACTCCTCCCGGCTGCAATCCCGCCGCCTGCAGCATCCGCCCAAAACGGTTGCCATTCTGGCCCGCCAGCCGGTCGTGTACCCCCAGCAGACGCGTATCCACCAGGTGAATCGCGAACTGTCCTGCGGCAAAGTACGCGAACACGCCCACCAGCGTCACGCCGAGCACCACCGGCGTCAGCCCAAACAGCAGGTAGGTCAGCACCAGCCGCCGGCGCAGACTCCATAGCAGCCGCGCCCGGATAAACCGCAGCGCCAGCGGAATCCCCACGCCAAAGAATGTGATCGCCGTAAGCACCTGCAGCACCGCGAACAGCCCGTTCCACTCGCTGTTGCCCAGCCGGAAGAGCCCCAGCAGAAAGAACTGCACTGCCATCCAGAACGCAGCGCCCTCTAGTCCCTTGGGAGGCCGTTTGATCCTATCTATCAACCGCTGCAGCGGTTCCATCGCCATCCCCGCCTAACCCTCCCGCTCGGCTTCACGTGCCAGCGCCAGAGTATATCGAGTCGCCGAAAAGTGCGCTCCCGCCAGCAGCATCAGCCCCGACAGAAACGCCCACATCATCAATCCCACCGAGATGTAAAACGGCCCATACACCGACTGAAAGTCCAGCCACGGCAGCGCCAGGATATACAGAAACTTCGCCACCTCCCACATCAGTCCCACCACGATCGCCGTCGGTATCACCGCCCGCGCCGGCACCTGCCGGTTCGGAAGCACCCAATAGATCAGGAAGAACAGCAGGATGCTTACCAGCCCGCCCACCACATGCAGAAACGAGCCCGCCACAAACCGGAACACCACATTGTCCGTATGCCCGAAGAACATCCACCCCACCACCGACTGCTGTCCCGCCGACAATGCCACCGAGATCATCGAAAGCGCCCCCACCGCAAACGCCAGCCCCAGCGAAACCGCCTGGTTGTGCAGATAGTTCCGGTTTTTCGTCACTCCCCAAACGTTATTCAGCGCCACCTCCAGCGGCAAAAACACACCCGTCGAGGTCACCAGCAACATCACCAGCGAGAACAACTGCGTTCCCTTCTTGGGATGGGCCAGTATCTGCATATTGCGAATGATAAAGTCCTGCCCCACAGGCAGGAAGCTTCGCATCATGTCCCCCACCACGCCCTCCATCGCCTGCGAATGGAAGATCTGTCGCGTGATCGTCAGCAGCAGCACGATGAACGGAAACAGCGACAGAATTACATTCGCCGCCACGCTGAACGCATAGGTATGGACCTCCGTCCGAGCCATATACCGCGCCAGCTCGACTACCTGCCGCCAGCCGCCGCTCGGCACCTTCGGCCGCAGCGTCTCCATCGGCTCTGGCTCCTTCTCTCCCTTCAGCGCATCACCCGGATCGAGACGCACCCCCTCAGGCATGATAACCTCCGCCCCGCGCCGCCGGTCCTCCGGATCTTCCGTCTTCATAGGCAAAATCGATGGCATCTCTTTAGATCATTCCCGCTGCTTCGTCATTTGCTTCGTCATTCCCGGAGGGAATCTCTGCGTTTGCTTCTGCCGTTGTTCTTGTTCCTGCCGTCAGCCCAACCCTGAGCAAGCGAAGGGAAGGGCCCCAACGAACCCGTACCACACCCAAACCACCCGAACCCTTCACCCCAAACTGCTGGCCCTTCTTCCTTTTCACTTCTCCCTATCCTGTCCTACACCCTACACGCTACCTCCTACACCCTGCTGCAACGCCCAAAGCGCCGCTTCGGCCAGCGCCTCATCCTCCCCATCCGCCCATTCAACGAGCTTCGGTCTAAACTCCTCTAACCCACTGTTTCCCATCGCGATCGCCACGTTCCGCTGCAGCCGCTTCCGTCCCGTCCGCTCCAGTGGCGACCCCTTGAACCACCGCTTGAACTCCTTGTTGTCCATCCCGCCGAGCCACGACAATGAAGGATTAACCAGCTCCCGCCGCACCTCCATCCCCGGAGTTACGGCAACCACCCCGCCCCCGTTCCTCGCTTTCGCATTCCACGGACAAACATCCTGGCAGATATCGCACCCAAATACCTGTCTTCCCATCCCTTCCCGCAGCTCCTCCGCAATCACGCCCTTTTTCTCAATGGTCAGATAGGCGATACACCGCGAAGCGTCCATCTCACGCGGAGCGACCAACGCGTCCGTAGGACAAGCCTCAATACACCGGGTACAGCTCCCACATCGGTCCGCCGCCGCAACCGCGAGCCTACCCTCCGCCGGCATCTCCAGCGAAGTCACCACCACCCCAAGCAGCAGCCACGACCCCACCCCCTGGTTGATGACACACGTATTCTTTCCCACCCACCCCACACCCGCCCGCGCCGCCAAACCCCGCTCCACGAGCGGCCCCGTGTCCACATAGCACCGCGTCTCGCACTCGATTCGCCCCCGAATCGCCGATTCCACCACCCTTAGCCCCGTCAGCATCTCCGAGTGATAATCCGTAGCCGTCAACTCAGGAGCCTCATCCACACCCTGAACCCTACCCCCTACACCCTGTTCTGGCTGCCGTCCCGACCACGCATACCTCCCGATCCACCCCGCCCCCTCCGGCGCGTCCTCCACCGAAAACACCTCCTCCGACGCATAATTCAGCGCACATACCACCACCGACCGCGCCCACGGAATCGCCACCCGCACTCCCTCTCGGATCAGGGTGCCCGCCTCGTCCCGCCGCTTCAGATACTCCATCTCCCCGGCTCGTCCCGCCTCCACCCAGGCGGCAAACCGCTCCGCTTCAATCTCTGTCCCATCCGCCCCCGCAACTCCACAGAGATGAAACCCGGCCCCAAGCGCAGCTTCGCGGATATCCGCCTCCAACTCCACCGTCCATCGCGAGCCAACTTCGATTCTTGTCAAGCCCCTGAACCTTCGAAAAGCAAGATAACCTTCATGGAATCAGCCACTTGTGGAAGCAAAAAATCTGCCCAAAGGATGAATTCAACCTGCTATCCTTGTAACAGAAGTAAAAACTCGAAGAGACGGTAAATGTAGCTAACGCGCCCCGATACAAAGCAAGCCCTCCCTGTTTCCGATGGATCACCCCGCGCAAGCCTTTTCTTTACAGGAACTTACAAAACGGCCTCTCCAAAATTGATCCACCGAAGCCCTTATGAATCAGGAACTTGTCCCCTGAAGTAGGACTGAGATATACCCCCCCCCCGCGATTTTTATTTCGCCCGTCCGGCTAAAATGAGCGAAGCCATGCCCACCGACACCCGCTCCGCCCTGCTCGACCTCATCGCCACACACTCCTTCAAGCTCGGCGACTTCACCCTCGCCAGCGGAGCCAAGAGCGACTACTACATCGACTGCCGCGTCACCACCCTCCACGCCGAAGGCGGCCGCCTCTCCGGCCTCGTGCTCTACGAGATGATCCGCGAGCAAATCCCCAACGCCGACGCCATCGAAGCAGTAGGCGGCCTCACCATGGGTGCCGACCCTCTCGTCTCCAACATCGCCAGCGCCAGCGCCTGGGCCCTCGCCGACCACCGCGAGATCCTCGAACTCTCCCTCGCCATGGCCGACGACCCCGACTTCCCCTCCGAAGAAGACCCCGGCCCCGAACCCACCCTCATCCACGGCTTCCTCGTTCGCAAATCCGAAAAGGCCCACGGCACGGGCCGCAAAATAGAAGGCTTCCTCAAACCCGGCGCCCACGTCGTCATCGTCGACGACGTCTGCACCACCGGCGGCTCCACCATCACCGCCATCGAAGCTGCCCGCGAAGCCGGCATGATCGTCGCCGGCATCCTCTGCCTGGTCGACCGCGAACAAGGCGGCCGAGCCAAAATCGAAGCCGCCGCCCAGGGAGCACCCTTCCTCGCCGCCTTCACCGCGCAAGACGTCCGCAAGGCCCACATCGCCCTGCGCTGAGTCAGCCAGCCAGTACGGAGGATTCGCGAGCAGCGGGGGCGGATGGAGTACGCATCTGCGCTCTCCGTCTTCGCTGCAGCTTCAACTCTTGCATCCATCGCCGATTCCCAGTCACACCCTTGAGCAACCCCTCAACGGACAGATCAAGATCAAGCTGCGGCCAATGCAGCGCGGTCCCAAAGTTCTCGATCTCCACCTCCGCAACCTGCTTGCGCGGCGCACTAGCCAGAACCTGTATCTCTTCACGCGGAATCGCCACGCGCTGTCCACTCTTCATCACCATCAAGAGCAGGTCCGGCGATGGAAGATATCGCACTTCGACCGCGGTCGGAGCGTCGGGTTCATTTGCCGCGCGCTCGAGAGCGGCTGCGATCTCTGCGTCTGTCGTTCTTAGTCTGTCTCCCACGCGCTTCCTCCCAGAGGTTCCATAGCTCATCCACATGCCGTTCTGCCGCAAGCAATACCTTCTTGACATCGGCAGCCTTCATATTCGAAGGGACGATGGCCCTCTTTCGCCCCGACAGCCCTACTGTTCTGTCCCGAAAGATATCGATGATGATCGTCCCACTGCGATACTCGCCATGCACATGAGGCGGAGCTTGGTCATTGGGAAAGGCCGCGAATCGGACGCCGTCGACACGAATCGATCCCACGTCATCATCCTAACCCCAAGCATCCATCCCTTCGCGATAAACTAAAGACACATGATTCCCACCCTTGAATGGCTTCCCACCGGCGTCAACTTCCTCGACCAGACCAAGCTCCCGCTTGAAGAGACTTACGTCCTCGCAACCGACTACAAGCAGGTCGCCACCGTCATCCGCGACATGATTGTCCGCGGCGCTCCTGCCATCGGCGTCTCCGCCGCCATGGGCATGGCCATCGGCATCGAGCGCAGCACAGCCACCTCGCTCGACGAGCTGACCAAAGAGGTCGCCGAGATCGACGCCCACCTCGCCGCCACCCGGCCCACCGCCGTCAATCTCTTCTGGGGCATCGCCGAGATCCGCAATCTCTACAACGATCTCGCCGCCAAAAACACCCCCATCCCAGAGATCAAGTCGGCTGTAGTAGACCGCGCCCGCCAGATGTACGACGAAGATATCGCCGCATGCAAGCAGATGGGCGCAAACGGCGCCTCTTTGCTGCCGAAGCAAGGCACAGTCCTCACCCACTGCAACGCCGGCGCTCTAGCCACCTGCGGATACGGGTCCGCTCTCGGCGTCATCCGTGCCGCCATCGAGCGCGGCCACAAGATCGACGTCTTCGCCGACGAGACCCGTCCCTTCCTGCAAGGCGCGCGCCTCACCGCGTGGGAGCTCATGAAAGACGGCATCCCGACCACCGTCCTCTGCGACAACATGGCCGCCTCGCTCATGTATCAGGGCAAGATCCAGGCCGTCATCGTCGGTGCAGACCGAATCGCCGCAAACGGCGACGTCGCCAACAAGATCGGCACCTACGGCGTCGCAATTCTGGCTAAAGAGCACGGCATTCCCTTCTACGTCGCCGCTCCCTGGTCCACGATCGACATCGAAACCGCCCACGGCGGCCTCATCCCGATCGAACAGCGCTCGGCCCTCGAAGTCACCCACTCCAACGGTAAGCAGATGACCCCCGACGGCGTCGGCATCGAAAACCCCGCCTTCGACGTCACCCCAGCCAAATACGTCACCGCCATCATCACCGAGCGCGGGGTCCTCACCGCCCCCTACAATCAGTCCATCGAAGCCCTCGCCGAAGTCACGCAACCCGCGCTCGTCGAAGTCTAGCCTTGTGACCCTCTTACCTCCGACGGTGAGAGGGTCAAATCTGCCATCCCCAAAGTTCATCCTCCGCAACTCACCGCAGCAATCCAACCTAAGGCATCCACGCCGGGCGGATAATCAACGAGTGCTGCCCGAGATCTTCAATCCGCGCCACAAGTCCCTTGTCCGCGGAAACATCCTTGTGATCGCCAGCCTTCTAGCCGCCTTCCCACTCTCCGGCTTCCCGCACAATCGAGCCACCCTCTACCTCGTCATCCCTGCGCTCCTCGCCGTCGCCGGCACCGCAGACACGGTCCGCTGCATCCGCCGCCGCTGGAGCTTCTATCACGCCGGCGTGCTCCTTTGCATCTACATGGACCTGATGGCGGTGACGCTCATCCTCGTCTTCCTGCTTTACCCCTACGCTCTCTGGATGACCGGCACCCACTAAGACCACGCTGGCGAACGTCTACATCCCCGCCAAATCCGCGGGCCCGTTGCACCACGCTGCTATACTCAGCCGCATCATAGAGTGCATCAACCTCACCACCGGGAGATTCGCCAGTGCTCAAAGGTTTTCGTGACTTCATCCTTCGCGGCAACGTAGTCGACCTCGCCGTCGCCGTCATCATCGGTGCAGCCTTTGGCTCCGTCGTCACCGCGCTCACGACCGACATCATCACCCCCTTCATCGCCGCCATCGTCGGCAAGCCCAGCTTCGGCGACCTCTTCGTCTTCGTCCATGGCGGCAAGATCCTCTACGGCGACTTCCTCAACGCCATCATCGACTTCGTCCTGAAGGCCTCGGTCGTCTACTTCTTCATCGTCGTGCCGCTCGGCTATTTGCTCACCAAAGTGAAGGGCCCAGTGCCTGATGCGCCACCCGCCACCAAAGCCTGCCCCGAGTGCCTTTCCGACATCCCCGTTGCCGCCAAGCGCTGCAAGTTCTGCACCTCCGTCCTCGCCGCATAGTCATCCCGGGTGCCCCATCCATGACGGTTTCATCGTCATGGGTGGGACATCGAGCGAAGCTCGACCGCCTTCTTCCCCCATCCTCATCGATCAAACCGTCATTCTGAGCGGAGACGTGTGCAGCTTCATCGCACGCCTCGAAGTCGAAGGACCTGCACCGCCATCCCCTCACCACACTGCTCGAACCTTTCAGCCCGGAATCTCCCTGTAGAATTCAATCACTTCGAATCTCACCGCTATTACAAGGCCAAACTTGAACCTGACTCGATTTGCCTGCCTGCTCCCCTTTGCCGCCTCCGCGCTCCTATCCCAGCAACCGCAGCAGGTCTTCGGCTATCGCGACTTCACCCAGCAGGCGAAGTGGGATGCCGCCTTCCTCGCCGTCCCTGACGCCGCACTCGCCGGCCAGCACCTCAAGATCCTCACCGCCGAGCCCCACTGGGCAAGCTCGCCCGAGGACTACAAGACCGCGCAGTACGTCGCCGAAAAGTTCAAGACCGCCGGCCTCTCGACGAAGATCGTCCCCTACAGCGTCCTGATGAACAAGCCCATCAGCATCGCCATCGACGCCCACGACGCCTCCGGCAAGATCCTCATGTCCGGCCCATCGCCCGAACATGTAGACCCCACCAAGGACGGTGGCGATCCCTTCCAGGACGATCCCCGCGTCACCCCCGCCTTCAACGGCTCCAGCCCCTCCGGCGACATCACCGGCGAGGTCGTCTATGCCAACTTTGGCACCCTCGCCGACTTCAAGAAGCTCGCCTCCCTTGGCGTCAGCGTCAAGGACAAGATCGTCCTCGTCCGCTACGGCGGCAACTTCCGTGGCGTGAAGGTCTACATCGCTCAGCAGTACGGCACCAAGGGCGTCCTCATCTACTCCGACCCCGCGGACGACGGCTACGTGAAGGGCGACATGTACCCCAAGGGCCCCTACCGCCCGGAGTCCGGCGTCCAGCGCGGGTCGACCCAGTTTCTTCCCATCTATCCCGGCGACCCCGAGACCCCTGGCATCGCCTCCACCCCTGACCTGCCCGATTCGAAGCGCATTCCCGCCGACCAGCTCCAGAAGAATCAGCCCAGCATACCGGTCAACCCGCTGTCCTACAAGGACGCCGCCCCCATCCTTCAGGCCCTCGGCGGCCCGCAGACCCCGCATGAATGGCAGGGCGGCCTTCCCTTCACCTATCACCTCGGCGGAGCCTCCGGCGCGGCCGCGGTGACCGTCCACATGCACCTCGAGCAGGAGACCAAGCTCCGCACCATCTGGGATGTCATCGGCACCATCCCCGGTACCGATCCGCAGCAGAAGGACGACTGGGTCGTCGCCGGAAACCATCGCGACGCCTGGGTCTACGGCGCGGTCGACCCCAACAGCGGCACCGCCGCCATGCTCGAGACCGTCCACG
This sequence comes from Granulicella aggregans, assembly GCF_025685565.1. Lineage (NCBI taxonomy): Bacteria > Pseudomonadati > Acidobacteriota > Terriglobia > Terriglobales > Acidobacteriaceae > Granulicella > Granulicella aggregans. Next base: position 175,595 of record NZ_JAGSYE010000005.1, on the reverse strand, counting down.
GCCTCGGCGACCTCCTCAAGCAGGGTTGGAAGCCGAAGCGCACCATCGTCATCGGGTCATGGGACGCCGAAGAAGAAGGACTTATCGGCTCAACCGAGTGGGTTGAAGACAACGCCGAGCACCTGAAGCACGCCGTAGCCTACTTCAACACCGATGTCGGCGTCGCTGGCCCAGACTTCAACGCCTCCGCCGTCCCGTCCCTGAAACAGTTCGTCCGCGAGGTCACCCAGGGCGTCGCCAGCCCCCAGGGCGGAACCGTCTACGACACCTGGAAGAAGTCCCAGGAGGAGAGCCGCGGAAAACGCGGCCAGTCCGCATTCGGCGAAGGAGAGGAGAGCAAATCGCCCGAGGTCCGTGTCGGCAACCTCGGCTCCGGCTCCGACTTCACGCCTTTTATCCAACATATGGGCGTACCCTCCACCGACATCGGCTCCGAAGGCCCCTACGGCGTCTATCACTCCGTCTTCGATAACTACAACTGGTTCATCAAGTTCGCTGACCCCACCTTCGTCTACGAACAGCAGCAAGCCCGTGTCTTCGGCCTTGAGATCCTGCACATGGCCGACGCTGACGTCCTGCCCTACGACTACCGCCCCTACGCCAAGGAGATCGAGGGCTACATCCGCACCGCGCAGCATAAGTCCGAAGCCACAAAGCTGAACCTGGACTTCAGCGCCGCCACCAAGGCCGCAGCCCGCTTCTCCGCCTCAGCCCAGACCGCCTACGGGAGGCAGACCGTAGCTACGACCGACCTCGCCGCTCTGAATCACGCCCTGCGCAACGCCGAGTCCGCCCTGCTCGATCCGGATGGCCTTCCCCGCCGTAGCTGGTACAAGCACACCATCTATGCGCCGGGCGAGTTTACCGGTTACGCTGCAGTTGTCATACCGGGCGTGACTGAGGCGATCGATGAACCGGACGCCGCCCGCGCCCAGGCCCAACTCGCACGCCTCACCGAAGCCGTCAATCGGGCCGCCGCCTCGCTGGAGTTGGCGAAGTGAGAATTGACAAGAAGGGCACTTTGCACCACCCATGATGCAGATCGCCAGGGCGAACGCCTTGAAGCCTGTATTTGTGTGCAAATCTCGCACATTTCTGTTGATTTACCCGGCTACATGTACCAGAATCGATTTCATTGCAACCAACCAGTGACTGACCCATGTGCAACGTTCGCGGCATGGGATCGATCCCGGAAGTGTCATTCCCAAGTTGGGATGTGTCTTCCATCCTGTAAACGAATGCGGTCCCACTCTCCCAAGGAATTTGCCTCGCATGTTGATCAATGATCTGTTTCTTGCTCTCGCATTCGTCGTTACCGTTATCGGGCCAGTCTTTATACTGATGCGCGGACACGCTGCAAAAAGATAACGAACTCCCGCTGCCGTGAGCGCCTCAGTGCCCGTAGCAAACCGGCACGACTTTCTTCACTGTGGTCTCGAAGGTAGAGTTCTGCTTACAGCAACACCAGTGATGCCCGGAAAGAGTCCAGATACAGAAATGCGGACCGTACAACGGTCCGCATTTTCTTTGGTGGTCTGCCCACCTTCCCAAAATGTAAAAACGACTTAGCTCGGGGCGACTATCCCCGCAGGGCCATCTGCTCGGTCATAATTTGCGTCAGATCCTGCTTCTTCAAGCCAAACTCGCTCTCGTTGAACTTATCCACCTTGCTGGACCAGTTCATGCTGCAGAACTTCGGCCCGCACATGCTGCAAAACGCCGCTTCCTTGTAATAGTCGTCCGGCAGCGTCTCGTCGTGCATCGAGCGCGCCGTTTCCGGGTCAAGCGAGAGCGCGAACTGTTTGTCCCAGTCGAAGGTGTAGCGGGCGTGCGAGATCGCGTCGTCGCGATCGCGGGCACCGGGACGATGTCTTGCAACGTCCGCAGCATGGGCCGCAATCTTGTAGGCGATGATGCCGTCCTTCACGTCCTTCTCATTTGGCAGCCCTAGGTGCTCCTTCGGCGTGACGTAGCAGAGCATCGCCGCGCCGTGCCAGCCGATCATCGCCGCGCCGATAGCCGAAGTGATGTGATCGTAGCCCGGAGCGATGTCCGTAACCAGCGGCCCAAGAACGTAGAACGGAGCTCCATCGCAGAGCTCGACTTCCTTATCCACCTGCAGCTTGATCTGGTCCATCGGAATGTGGCCGGGGCCTTCGATCATGACCTGCACATCCGACTTCCAGGCGTGCCGCGTGAGTTCGCCAAGCGTCTTCAGTTCGGCGAACTGGGCCTCGTCGGACGCATCGGCAAGACAGCCGGGACGGAGGCCGTCGCCCAATGAATAGCTCACGTCATACTTCGCCATCACCTTGGTGATGCGGTCGAAGTTTTCGTAAAGGAAGTTTTGCTTGTGGTGCGAGGTCATCCACTGCGCAAGGATCGCTCCGCCGCGGCTGACGATGCCAGTGATGCGCTTCGCCACCAAGGGAACGTACTCGATCAGGACGCCGGCGTGGATGGTGAAGTAGTCGACACCCTGTTGCGCCTGCTCCTCGATGACTTCGAGATACAGATCGATGTTCAGGTCTTCGACCTTCTTCACACGCGAGAGCGCTTCATACAGCGGCACTGTGCCGATCGGAACAGGCGAGTGGCGCAGGATCGCCTCGCGGATCATGGGGATGTCGCCACCGGTCGAAAGATCCATGACGGTGTCCGCACCGAAGTGGACGGCGGTGTGCAGCTTGCGCAGCTCCTCATCCACATTCGACGACAGCGCCGAGTTGCCGATATTGGCATTGATCTTGCAAAGTGATTCGACGCCAATGGCCATGGGTTCAAGCTCGACGTGGTTGATGTTCGCCGGGATGATCATCGTCCCCTTGGCGACCTCAGACCGGATCAGCTCCGCGGAGATCTTCTCGCGCTGTGCGACATAGGCCATCTCTTCCGTGATGAGGCCCTTGCGCGCGAAGTGCATCTGCGACATATTCGTGTCGCCGGTGCGCTCAGCCTCGGCCTTGCGCTTGACGATCCACTCCGCACGTCCGGTAGGAACCTTGTAGCCATTGCCGTTTGAGGCCGTGGCATGGCCGTTTCCGTTGCCGTTCGAATGTCCGTTCGCGCCGTTCAAGCTCATGCAATTCCCCTGCCTTCGGTGTCGGTAATCTTGTTTTCAGAGTATACGCCGCTAACCTGCCGAATTCGGACCGGCGGAATCCGGGTTGGAAAAACCCGCCCGCCTTTTTTGCACGCGGGCGTTTTTGCTCATCCGGCCCAAACGACGCGGGCGTAAACTACAGAGAGCCATGGCCAGTAATCAGCGCAAACCGCTCGGAATCATCGTCGCCAGTGTCATCATCGTCGCGACCGTCGCCTATCTAGCGATCACCTCGATCGGCTCGACCAAGCAGTACTACGTCACCATCGCGGAGCTGCAGGGGCTTGGCGATAAGGCCTACACGCGCCACCTGCGCGTGGCCGGGAACGTTGCGCCGGGGTCGATCAAACGCCAGGGAATGATGGTCAACTTTGCATTGATGGAACAGGGCAAGACGCTTCAGGTCGCCTACCAGGGCTCCGAGCCACCGCCGGACACATTCAAGGACGACTCCCAAGCGCTGGCCGTGGGAACATACGGGCATGACGGCGTGTTTCACGCCACGGAACTCCAGGCCAAGTGCGCGTCGAAATACGCGCCAGTGGATAAGCAGCCCGGGACGGCCGTTCCGAAGACGACGGCTGCGGTGATGCCGGTGCGGTAGAAGTCCTACATCCCACCCATCGCAGAGGCGCAATGGATGGGGCACCCCGAGCATTCGAGCCAGTCATCGATGACAAACAAGAAAGACTGACAAACAGGCAAGATGGAGATTACTTGCCGCCCAACGCTTGCAAGTAGCGGTAGTAGAAATCCACTCCTCGGTCGTAAGAGAGGATGCGGACGCGTTCGTCGCGGGCGTGAGCGCGCTCGTCGCCGTTGTCGATGCCTACGCCGTTGATGCCGTAGCTGGGAATTCCCGCAGCCATGGTGTAGATGCTGTCTGAGGCTCCGGTCTCCATCTGCGGCAGAATGGGCAGGCCAGGGTACATCTCCGCCATCACCTTCTTCAACGGGTCGAAGATATCGGCGCGTAGCGGCGGTGGGGTAGGCGAGACGCGATCGGTTCCAACGGGAAAGAGCGTCCCGCCGTCGTCCTTATACTGCACCGTGACGCCCGGCTCCGCGAAGACCTTGATGAGCGTCTGGCGCGTCTCTTCCTGCGTGTGACCGGGCAGAATGCGGCAGTTTACGTTGGCGTTGGCAAACTGCGGCAGAGCGTTCGGAGCCTGTCCGGCGGAGAGCATCGTCGCCACGCAGGTCGTGCGCAGCGTTGAGTTGTAGCGCGGGCTCTCCGAGAGCCGCGCAACCGCCGCAGCATCCGGCGGCGACTTCAACACGGCGAGCATGTCGTCCGCCATCTGCGTGTTGCCGCGCTTTCTTTCAATCGCAGACATCTGCTCGAAGTAGGCACGGGTGACCGCGTTGATCTCGACCGGAAACTGGTACTTTTCGAGGCGATCCAGAGCCTTGGTCAACTCATAGATCGCGTTCGCCCTGGTCGGCAGAGAGCTGTGGCCGCCAGGATTCTTCGTCGAGAGTTCGAAGTCGCCGTAGAGCTTCTCCGTCGCTTCAAGCACCATGACGACGGGCTTTCCGCTCTCGGTGTCGATGCCTCCCGAGTCCGGATTGAGCGCAGCCTCCGCCTTGATCAGCTCGGGCCGGTTCTTCAGCAGCCAGTCCACGCCGTTCGACTTTCCACCCTCTTCATCCGCCGTAAGCGCGAGGATGAAGTCACGATTCGGCACGAAGCCCTGTTTCTTCAGCCGGATAAAGTTCGTCACCAGGATCGCGTCCGAGTCCTTCATGTCCTGCGTGCCGCGGCCATAGAAGAAGCCGTCCTTTTCGACCAGCTTGAAGGGATCGGTCGCCCACTCGGCCTGGGGAGCTTCGACGACGTCCTCGTGGCAGATGATGAGGATGGGCTTCAGCGTCGAGCCGGGCTTTCCACGGTAGCGCGCCACCAGGTTCATCTTGCGGTCGTTCGGCCCGGCGAGAACGAGGTCCTCCGCGGGAAATCCGGCATCGAGCAGCCGCTTGCGCATCGCCTCAGACGCTGCCGTGACGCTGCCTACCGAGTCAGTCGTGTTGGTCTCGACGAGCTGCTTGAAGATCTCGTGGGAGAGCTTTTCGGTCTCGGGATCGAGCGGGCTCTTGCCCTGGGCGAGGAGCGAGGCGGCGGGAACGGCGGCAAAAAGGGCGGCGGAGAGTAGCGCGGACTTCAGTCTCATGCTTGGAGTGACCTCTTGGTGCAAGTGTGTTGCGGCGGGCTTCGCTCTATACTCGCATAGGCGAAGTACCGGAATCGCCATGAACGAGATGGTTCTAGAGAAAGCCCAGGCCGCAGCGATCGCCAGCCAACCGCAGACAGCGGCGGCGGAGCTTCGCGAGGTCTCGAAGGTATACGGCGCGTTCGCCGCGCTGCGGAACGTTTCGACGAGCTTCAAAGCTGGAAGCTGCACCATGATCCTGGGCGAGAACGGCGCGGGCAAATCGACGCTGCTGCGCATGGTGGCGGGGCTGATCTCGCCGTCGCGCGGTTCGGTGGCTACCTTCGGTACGGAGCCGCAAGCCCAGCGCGGGCGGATCGCCTACATGAGCCACGCACCGATGTTGTACGACGAGCTCTCCGCAGGCGAAAACCTTCGCTACTTTGCCGGACTTCGCGGGGATGGCTGCGGCATGTGCGCGGGCAGCCCGGAGATGGCGCTGCGCGCGGTCGGGCTCGATCCGCACCTGAAGCGGCCGGTGGGGCAGTACTCGCAGGGAATGCGGCAGCGCACGTCGCTGGCCCGTGTGCTGCAGAGCGACCCCGAGCTGCTCCTGCTCGACGAACCCTTCTCGAACCTCGATGTGGAGTCGGCGGAGATGATGGTGACGCTGCTTGCGGACTTCAGGACGTGGCCCATTACGAGCGGTCCGCTGGCAGGGGTTGGTAAACGGACGATCATTCTGACCACGCACCAGGCGCATCTCGGCGCGCCGATCACGGACACGACGCTGACGATGCAGGCTGGAAAGATCGTCTCGATAACTTCATCGGGCCCGACAATGCAGGAGCCTGCGATTTGAGCACGGCCAAGATCGCCAAGACGAATGCAGCGAGGCTGTTGGATGGGCTGAAGATCAGCTATGAACTGCGGCCTTACGAGGTCGATCAGGATGATCTCACAGCAATTTCTGTAGCCAAAAAGATTGGCATGCCGCCGGAGCAGGTCTTCAAGACGCTGCTGGCGCACACCAACGCGGGCGAGCATGTCTTTGCGGTGATTCCCGGCGACGCCGAGCTCGACCTGAAGAAACTGGCCCATGCGGCCGGGGCGAAGAAGGCGGAGCTGGCATCACTAAAGGAAGTGGAACCGCTGACCGGATACATTCGCGGCGGCGTCACGGTGATGGCTGCGAAGAAGCCCTTCCCTGCCTTTGCGGACGAGACGATTGAGCTCTTCGACTTGATCTCGGTCTCAGCAGGGCAGCGCGGGCTGCAGTTGATCCTTTCGCCTGCGGACTACCTCCGGGCTTCCGAGTCGACGCTGGCCGACCTGACGAAGACAAACAGCCCTGGGGCGGCGTCGCACGGATGAACTACCTCCGCCAGGTTACGCGACATTTTATGAAGGACCTCCAGCTTGAGTGGCGCTCCCGCGACGCGATCAACGGGATGCTGTTCTTTTCGCTGCTGGTGGTGGTGGTCTTCAGCATCGCCTTCGACCCGACCGGAAATCCGACGACGACGCGGCAGATCTCCGGCGGGATTCTGTGGATCGCGTTGCTGTTTGCTTCGGTGACGACGCTGAACCAGAGCTGGGCGCGTGAGGTGCGGAACAGTGTGCTCGACGCGCAGAGGATGGCGCCCGCTCCGGCCTCGGCGCTGTTTCTGGGCAAGGCGCTGGCGAACCTGGTCTTCGTGACGGCTGTGGAACTGGTCATCGCGCCGCTTTTTGTCGTCTTCTTCAACGTCCACGCGCTGGGCAACGGCTGGATGTTGCTGGCGATTATGCCGCTGGGGACGTGGGCTCTGGTAGTAAATGGGACGTTCTTCGCGGCGCTCGGGCTGAGGGCAAAGAACCGCGAGCTCCTGCTTCCGCTGCTGTTGTTTCCCATATCGGTACCGGCGATCCTATCGATGGTGAACGCGACGGCCGACGTTCTGACCGGCGATGTCGACCCCATCCAGCCGTTTTTTTGGATCAAACTGCTCGCAGCCTACGATATTGTTTTCACCACGGTCTGCCTGCTGCTTTTCGAGACGATTCTCGGTGCAGAGTAGCGCGCGCGGCGTTAGAATTCTCCTCAGTGCAGCTTGAGAGTCCATCCCGGTCGGTCGTCCCGCGCGTCGCGTCTGCCTTGTGGTTTGCCGTGGCCGTCGTGGTGCTGGCAATCGGCTTCCGTCAGGCGATCTTCCTGGTGCCGACCGAAGCGACGATGGGCAACGTGCAGCGCATCTTCTACTACCACCTGCCGCATGCCATCCTCGGCATGGTCTTTCCGTATATCAACTGCGCTGCGTCGCTTGCGTTTCTCTACTGGCGGCGGCGCGATCCGTGGAAGGCTCTTGGGGCGGACGCTCTGGCAGTCGCCTCAGCCGAAGTCACCGTCATCTTCGTCACAATCGGTCTGCTGACCGGGTCACTGTGGGCGAAGCCGGCGTGGGGCATCTGGTGGGCCTGGGACGCGCGGACGACGACGTATCTTGTCCTGTGGATGCTGTATGTCAGCTACCTGATCGCGCGTAAGTTCTCTGGCGGCAACGATGAAGGCCACACGCTGGCGGCGGTGATCTCGATCTTTGCGGCGATCGATGTGCCGATCAGCTTCATGGCGATCCGCTGGTGGCGTACGCAGCATCCCGCGCCGGTGTTTGGTGGCAATGGCTCGCTCGATGCGAGTTTTTATCCGGCTGTCTGGTGGAATCTGGCTGGATGGGCGCTGTGGGGATTCCTGGTGATGGGGCTGCGGTACAGCCTGGAGCGGCGGCGGCAGCGCATCCAGGAAGAGGCAGCGCTTGAGGCGATCGAAGCCTCTTTGGAGATCACCCAGTGACCTGGCAAAAATTCTTCGACCTCGGTCCTTTGAGCAGCCATCCGCATAACTTGTTCTATGCGTACGCCGCCGTTTGGATTCTCCAAGGTGGGTATGTGGCCTGGATCGCTAAGAACTGGCTGGCTACGTCGAAGACCCGCCGATAGGTCCGAGGTGATCCCATCCCACCCATGCGATAAAGCCGCATGGATGGGGCACCCGGCATAGGTTCCTCTGCTGCTACCATCGTTGAATCAACGCGATGACGACCCTGCACCCGACAGCCCTGACGGTCTTTTGCCTCATTTTTCTCCTCGTCACGCTGGCGGGTTTCTGGGCAGTGCGGTGGCGGCGGCCCGAGGGCGGGATTGATTCGCTCGAAGAGTGGGGACTCGCCGGGCGCAGCTTCGGGACGTGGATCACCTGGTTCCTGATCGGCGGCGACCTGTACACCGCCTACACGGTCATCGCGGTTCCGGCGGCGCTCTATGGTGCGGGGGCGATGGGCTTCTTCGCGCTGCCGTACGTCATCATCGCCTACCCCTACATGATGCTGGTGCTGCCTCGGCTTTGGACGGTCTGCCACCGGCATGGATACATCACCTTTGCTGACTTCGTCTCGGGGCGCTACGGCAATCGCTGGCTCACGGTTGCAATTGCGCTGACAGGAATCCTCGCGCTGATGCCGTATATCGCGCTGCAGCTTGTCGGCATGAAGGTGGTCATCGCGGCGCTGGGCGTGACCGGCGAGTGGCCGCTGGGTGCTGCGTTCGTGATCCTGGCGGCGTACACGTACTCAAGCGGGCTACGGGCTCCGGCGATCATCGCCATCGTCAAGGACTTCATGCTGTACATCATGGTGCTGGCGGCGCTCATCATTCTGCCGTGGAAGCTGGGCGGATATGCGAAGGTCTTCTCGCTGGCGAGCGCGGCGCTGGCGGCGCACAACCCTCCGGGGTCGATCCTGTTGCGGCCAAGCCAATATCTGGGCTATTCCACTCTGGCGATCGGGTCGGCGATTGCGCTGATGCTCTATCCGCATACGGCGACGGCGGTGCTAAGCGCAAGCTCTGCCAAAACCGTGCGCCGTAATGCTGCGATGCTTCCTGCGTACAGCTTCATGCTGGGCCTGATCGCGCTGCTGGGCTTCATCGCGCTGGCTGCGGGCGTGGTCACGAAGGACCCGAACCAGGCGGTACCACTGCTCTTTTTAAAGATGTTTCCGGAGTGGTTCGCGGGCTTCTGCCTGGGCGCGGTCGCGATAGGAGCGCTGGTGCCCGCGTCGATCATGTCGATCGCTGCGTCCAACCTCTTCACGCGCAACCTGTACGGAGCGTTCGCGAGGACCAAAGCAACGCCTATGCAGGAGTCGCAGATGGCGAAGCTCGTCTCGCTGGCGGTGAAGTTCGGGGCTCTGGTCTTCGTGCTGTACCTGCCCGCGCCCTATGCGATCGAGATGCAGTTGCTGGGTGGTATCTGGATGACGCAGCTCTTCCCTTCCGTCGTTGTCGGCGCGTTTACGCGATGGATGAATCCGTGGGCGCTGCTTGCGGGCTGGGTCGCAGGTATGTCTACCGGGACGTACATGGCGGTGTCGCTGGGCCTTAAGTCGTCGGTGTATCCGCTGCATCTCTTTGGCCAGACCTATGCGATGTACGCGGCAATCCCTGCTCTTCTGCTGAACCTTGCTGTTTCCTGCTGCATCACGCTGGCACTACGGGTGGCAGGAGTTGCGAAGCGACCAGCGGTGTATGGTTCGGACAGAACAGCACCCGAAGCCTACGCCGACTGACACAAACCAGCTTTACGGCATCATAATGTTGAGAGCAGAAAACAGGACCATAAGAGCAACGACTGGAGCGGGAATGAGTGAGGCTTTGCAAGTGACGGAGAAGTCCCTGATGAAGGGTCTGGTTGCAGGATTGATCGCCGGTGCGGTGGCGACGGCGGCGAAGTCGCTGGCGGAGAGGGTCTATCCTCCGCGTACTCATGGCGAACCTGAGCCGCCGGATGTATTGGTCGAGAAGATCGCTGGCCGTGAGCTTAGCGGGCCCGCGAGGGCGTTGGCCGCAGGAACAATCCACTGGGGATTCGGTGTTGCGACGGGCGCGGCGTATGGGGCTCTGGCTGAGTACTTCCCTGCGGCTACGGCCAAGGACGGCGCGAGCTTCGGGCTGACGCTTGCCGCGCTGACGCATGAGACGGCGCTTCCAGCGCTGGGGCTTGGAGCCGAGGCAGAAGATCAGACTCCGCGCGAACACACCAGCGAGATGGCTTCGCACCTGGTCTTTGGCGTGGTGACGGAGACCGTGCGGCGATTTGTGCGGAAGCATCTGTAAAGACCGTCACAAAGCCGGCGTTGTAAGACGGCTCTCTGCGAGCCATGCGGGGTTGGCCCAGATTCGTTCTCCACCCCCGTAGCGCGTCGCGAAGTTACTGATGATCTGCATCGTCGGCTCATCGATCTGCGAGGCATAGACAGAGACCATCTTCAGCTTTCGCTTGATGCTTGTCTCGTCGCTATTTGTAAGAACCGCAGGAGCGAAGCTTCCGCCCAGCGTCGCGAGCTCGGCTTCGATGGCTGGGTCGATATCACGATCAGCGTCGAACAATTCGCCGTCGCGCAGAGCGTCGGGCAGGTCTTCGTAGAAGGCGTAGGCGCGGGTGGCGCTGAAGTCGAGCGCTGCGTTGCGGACTACGACGTGATCGACATGGTGACCGAGGCCAAGCGGCAGGACGACGGCATCGATCTTCATCTCCGCGTCGAGCTTCGCGAGAGACTTCTGGATCTTCGCAACGGCGCTGTCGTCCGCAGCAGGAAAGGTTGTGAATTCTTCACCAAGTCCGCAGCGCAGGCGAATCGGTGCGTCTTTCAGGTTCAAGTCTTCCATGCGAAGTTTGGGCAGCAACTTGAGCAGCTCCGCATCCTCTTTACGGCGCATGCCGGAGACGTAGCTGAGCAGGTCGTTCGGGTGGACCGTGTCGGCGTCCGAAAACGGGGCAGTTGCGCTGCGGGTGAAGACGCCGAGGACGGTGACGCGGTGCTTGGCAGCGAGCCAGCCTTCGATGGCAAGGCCAAGGGAAAAGGCAGCGTCGTTGCGGTGCGGCGATAGGACGAGAATGTGCAGTGACTTGCTCCCAGGAACCTGCGGCAAGTGGCACCGCATCCCTGACAAGTATAGTGAAGCGGCAAGGTTGAGAGCTCCGGACAGAGATTCGGCAGTAGGATGGATGGCATTGCAGTGGCATAAAGATGAAGGCCGCAATTCTTGATCGCACTTGAAGAGCGATTGGAGCGGTCGCGTCGCGGGCCCGGGACTAGCGTCTACTCAAAGAATAGAACGCAGCGAACAAAGCAGCGGCAGAATCATATGATCGTTTCGAAACAGGGGCGCGCTACCGCATGAAGAAGGAATCCCGAAGTGCAGTGATCGTTGGGGCAGGGCCCGGAGGGCTGGCGGCGGCGTTGCTGCTGGCCAAGTCGGGCGTGAAGGTTACGATCGTCGAGAAGCGCAGCCAGGTGGGCGGGCGCACGTCGACCATCGAGCAGGACGGCTTCAAGTTCGATGCCGGGCCGACGTTCTTTCTCTATCCGCAGGTGCTCAAGGAGATCTTTTCGGCGGCGGGATACGATCTTGCGGCCGAGGTGCCGATGACGCGGCTTGACCCGCAATACCGGCTGGTCTTCGGCGCGGGCGGTGAGTTGCTGGCCACACCGAACGTTGAACGCATGGAGAAGGCGATCGCCGCGATCTCACCCGAAGATGCGAGACGTTTCCATGAGTTCCTCACGCATAACCGGACGAAGCTGGCGAAATTTCTACCGTTTCTGCAGTCGCCGTTTGAGAGCTGGCGCGACCTGATGAAGCCGGAGATGTTGAAGCTGCTGCCGTTGCTGGCTCCGTGGAGGTCGCTCGATGGCGACCTGCAGTCGCACTTCAAGGATGAGCGCATACGGCTAGGATTTAGCTTCCAGTCGAAGTATCTGGGGATGAGCCCGTTCCGTTGTCCCAGCCTGTTTTCGATCCTGTCGTTCCTTGAGTACGAGCATGGCGTCTTTCATCCGACCGGCGGATGCGGCGCGGTGACGCGCGTGATGGCGCGGATGTGTCGCGAGATGGGTGTCGAGATTCTGCTGAACGAACAGGTGGAACGCGTGCTGATCGAGAAAGGCAAGGCAATCGGCGTGAAGACGGCGAACCATAGCCTTCCCGCCGATGCGGTAGTGGTGAACGCGGACTTTGCCGGCGCGATGAAGCGCCTGGTGCCGAACCGGCTTCGCAACAAATGGACCGACGAGAAGCTGGCGAAGAAGCGGTACTCGTGCTCGACGTTCATGATGTATCTCGGCATCGATGGCCGGTATGATGACGTGTCGCATCACACGATCTATCTGGAGAAGAACTACAAGCAGAACCTGCGCGATATTGAGAGCCTGCATCGGCTCTCGGAGGCGCCGTCGTTCTATGTGCAGAACGCTTGCGTAACCGATGCGACACTTGCACCTGATGGGCAGAGCACCTTATATGTGCTGCTGCCGGTTACACATGATGCCGGCATGATCGATTGGGCTGAAGAGACGCCGCGCTATCGCGAGATTGCGATCGATCAGATGGAGAAGATCGGCATCACGGGGCTGCGTGAGCGCATCCGCACGGAGAAGATTGTGACGCCAAGCGGATGGGCTAGCGAGTTCGACCTGTACAAGGGGGCGACGTTTTCGATGGCGCACTCGCTGGACCAGATGCTGCATTTGCGTCCGCATAACCGGTTTGAGGACATCGACCAAATGTACCTTGTGGGCGGCGGAACGCACCCGGGCAGCGGTCTGCCGGTGATCTTTGAGTCGGCGCGGATTACTTCGCGTCTGCTGCTCGAAGACCTGAAGATGGAACCGCAATGGGGTGCTTCGACTACCGTAGGCGAGGCGATCGCTCGCGATAACCTCGTCGGAGTGGCGTCGTAGCCATGCCGATCTCCGAGTTGAAGGAGTGTGAAGCTCCGCAGGATCGTGATATGGTCACGGCCATGGTGGAGAGGTCATCGCAGAAGGAATGGGCTTCGCGGGCTATCGCGGATCGATTGGCTGTGCTGAAGCGGGCACGGCACATCCTTGCGGAATCGATGGTCGATCTATGCGATGCGATCTCTCCGGAGCTGGCGCGGAATGTGGCGGACACACGTGTTGCGGAGGTGTTGCCGCTGCTTGAAGCGTGCCGTTTTCTTGAGCGCGAGGCTGCACGGACCCTTGCGCCGAAGAAGCTTGGCCGGAAGGGACTTCCCTTTTGGCTTGCGGGTATTTCAAGCGAAGTGCGCCGCGCTCCCATGGGGCATGTGTTGGTGATTGCCCCTTCGAATTATCCCCTATTTCTTCCCGGTGTACAGGTGCTACAGGCGCTGGCCGCCGGGAACTCTGTGACATGGAAGCCGGGGCGGGGCGGACGACCGGTGGCTTCCATCTTTGCCGCGGCGATGCGAGAGGCAGGTCTGCCTGCGGGGCTGCTTGCGGTTACGGACGAGTCGGTCGCTGCGGCACAACAGGCGATCGCAGCGGGTGTAGACAAGGTCTTCTTCACCGGTTCAGCAGCGAGTGGACGGGCTCTCCTGAAGCAACTTGCTGAGACGCTGACACCCTGCGTCGCGGAGCTTTCGGGATGCGATGCGGTGTTCGTGCTGCCATCGGCCGACCTCTCGCGCGTGGTCAAGGCGCTCGCCTTCGGCATGAGGTTGAATGGCTCGGCTACGTGCATGGCACCGCGCCGAGTGATCCTCGTTGGCACGGACGAGCAGCGGCGGAAGAGATTCATAGAGATGCTGCTGTCGGCACTCGACTGGATCAAGGGAGTTCCGCTCTCCGAAAGTGTCCAGCGCGAACTACATATGCTGCTTGAAGACGCCAGGCTCTTCGGTGGACGCGTTCATGGCAAAGTCGAAGCGGCACAGCAGCCCATCGTCATCGCCGATGCCACGCCTGAGATGCTGGCGACACGGGCGGACATCTTCGCCCCGGTCCTCACAATAATGGAAGCACGCGACACGCCGGAGGCGATTGCGCTGCATGAAGCGTGCCCTTATGCCCTGACGGCATCGATCTTCGGCGATGAGGATGAGGCGCGTGGGATTGCTGCGGAGGTCACCACAGGGACGGTAACGATCAACGATCTTATTGTGCCTACCGTGGATCCACGAGTTCCTTTTTGTGGCCGCAAAGGGAGCGGCTTTGGAGCTACGCGCGGCGCCGAAGGCCTGCTGGAGATGACAGCTGCAAAGGTGATCTCGGTGCGACTCGGCAAGAGCACGCGGCACTTCGACGCAACGACGGCAGATCACGAAGAACTCTTCGACGGTGTGATCGCCGCATCCCATCGAGCGCGATGGCGCGAACGCATTGCAGGATTCAGACAGATCGTATCCGCCGCACGAAGATTCAGCGGCAAGTAATACGTAACCCTCGAAGGAGCAATATGGCTTTGGGCAACAGCAGCAACGGCGTACATCAGGAGACGAGCAAGCGCGTTGGCGTCATAGGCTCCGGGCTTGCGGGATTGGCAGCGGCGTGTACGCTGGCCGCGCGCGGGCATCGCGTGGAGGTCTTCGAAAAGAATGCGTGGCTTGGCGGCAAGGCCGCACAGCTTTGCGAGAAGGGCTTCCGCTTCGATATGGGGCCAACGATTTTGATTCAGCCGTCGGTGCTGCGCAAGATCTTCGATGAAGCTGGACGAAAGATGGAAGATTATGTGCCGATGGTGCGTCTCGATCCGCAGTGGCGGTGCTTCTTCGAGGACGGCACACGTCTGGACCTGAAGGACAACGCCGAGGAGATGGCGGCGCAGCTTGAGGCCGTCTGGCCCTCGATGGGCAAGGGTTATGTAAAGTTCCTTGAGATGTCCGAGCAGTTGCACTCCATCAGCGACCGGTTTTTCTTCTGGCGATCGATTGGGTCGATGCGCGACACGATGGATGTGGGTGGAGCGTTCGACCTGAATGTGCTGCGCGATGTGATGCGGATGCGGCTGGGCAAGACGGTTGCAGGCACGATCCGCGAGTTCATCCCCGACGCGAATACGGCGCAGATGCTCGACCACTTCGTGCAGTATGTGGGCAGCTCACCGGATGCGTCGCCGGCGATCTTATGTTCGATCGGCCACATGCAGATGGAAGAAGGCATCTGGTACCCGATGGGCGGGACGCGCGCGATTCCGGAAGGAATGGTGAAGCTGGCGACTGAGCTTGGCGTTGTCTTCCATCCTGAGACCGATGTTGCGAAGATCCTCACGAATGGCCATGCCGTCGAAGGGTTGGTGACGACGAAGGGCATTGTGCATCGCTTCGACGCGGTCGTGTCGAACTCTGACGCTGTGCGGACACATCGCGAGCTAATTGGCGGCGAGGTGAAGCGGCACTTCGATGCGAAGCGCACGTATGAGCCTGCGTGCTCCGGCGTGGTGCTGTACCTCGGACTGAACAAGCGGTACGAGCACCTCGCGCATCACGACTTCGTCTTCTCGCGCGACCCGCATGAGGAGTTCCACCACATTTACGATCTCGGCGAGCCTGCTCCTGATCCGACCTGCTACCTTGCGGCGACATCGTTCAGCGACCCGGCCAGCGCGCCTCCGGGAGGCGAAGCGCTGTACGTGCTGGTGCATACGCCGTATCTGCGACCGCATCATGACTGGACGAAGATGTTTCCAGCGTATCGGCAGGTGATCCTGGACAAGCTGAAGCGGACGGCTGGCATGGAAGACATCGAAGAGCGGATCGTCTACGAGTCTGCGCTTACGCCGCAGGATATTCACGATCGCTATCGCGTGCTGAACGGAGCGATCTATGGCATCTCGAGCCATGGTGTCTTCAATGGAGCATTCAAGCCGGCGAACAAAAGCCGCGAAGTGGATGGGCTGTATCTTGCAGGCGGCGCGGCGCATCCGGGGCCGGGAATGCCGATGGTGATGATGTCGGGATGGATCGCGGCCGATACGCTGGACCAGACGGCTCGCGCATGAGGATTCAACCAAGTGAAGACGCGATAGGCTAAGCTACCTGCATGATTCTCCCGACCATCTCGACGCCGATCCTGCTGTTCTTCCGGCGCATTGTGCGGGGATACTTTCGTCGCCATTTCCACGCTGTGCGCATCGCACATGCGGAGCGTTTCAAGGGCATCGACGGGCCGCTGATCGTGTACGCAAATCACAGTTCGTGGTGGGACCCCATGGTTTCGGTGCTGCTGGCGGCGGAGCTGATGCCGGAACGCAGACACTACGCGCCGATGGATGCTGCAGCTCTTGAAAAGTATGGGATTTTGAAGTGGCTCGGCATCTTTCCCGTGGAGATGGCGTCGGCTCGAGGAGCGGTGCAGTTCCTGCGGACGGGTGAGGCGGTGCTTGAATCGGGCGGAGTCTTGTGGGTGACGCCGCAGGGGCGCTTCGCTGATCCGCGCGAGCGGCCTCTGGAGTTCAAGGCGGGCATGGCCGCACTGGCAGCACGCGTAGCGGCGCAGTGCGGAAGCTGCACTCTACTACCCCTTGCCATTGAATACCCCTTCTGGGATGAGCGGCTGCCTGAGACGCTGCTCTGCTTCGCCGATCCCGTGATCGTTCATGCGGGTGAGGCGGTCGAGACTGTGCAGCGACGCTCGATTGGGGCGCTGGAACAGGCGCTCGAGGCGTTGAAGAGCAAGGCGGTGGCCCGGGATCCGGCTGCGTTTGAGCTGCTGACGCGAGGCAGCCTCGGGACGGGCGGCTTCTATGCACTTGGAAAGCGAGTGAAGGCCTTCGTGACGCGTCGGCCTTACGTCCCGGAGCACACACCGATGCAGGAGATGCCCAAATGAGCTCGGTGATGTTCTACACACTTTCTGTAGCATCCATGCTGTGCGCGCTTACACCTGCTGTGTTGTTTGTGATGAACCTTCGCAGATACGAGGCTCCTGCTCTTCTGATTCCAGATTCGGATGAAAGACGGCCCGGAGTTTCGGTGCTCATCCCCGCGCGCGATGAGGCGCATGGCATCGAGGCTGCGGTCTCCTCCGTATTCACGAGCCTTGGAGTGCAGTTTGAGGTGGTGGTGATGGACGACCACTCAACGGACGGCACCGGCGCAATTGTCGCTGCCATGGCGGCTCGGGATGCTCGCGTGCGGCTGGAGCTTGCACCGAAGCTTCCGCCCGGATGGAACGGGAAGCAGCATACGTGCTGGTCGCTGGCGCATGTCGCCAAGTACGACACGTTCTGCTTCGTCGATGCGGACGTAAGGCTTGAGCCAGACGCGCTCGTCCGGATGGTTGCGTTCATGGAGTTAACGCAAGCTCCGCTGGTCAGCGGCTTCCCGCGGCAGGAGACGGGGACCTTTCTGGAGTGGTTGCTACTGCCGCTGATTCACTTCGTGCTGCTGGGGTTCCTTCCACTCGACAGGATGAGACGGAGCACCGATCCGGCGTTCGCAGCAGGCTGCGGGCAGTTCATGATGGTGGATCGCGGAAGCTACTTCGCCGCCGGGGGCCATGCAGCGATCAAGGCCACGATGCACGATGGGCTTCTGCTGCCGAAGCTCTTTCGCCAACACGGCATGAAGACCGACCTCGCAGACATCACGGACTACGCCCGTTGCAGGATGTACCGGAACGCAGGGCAGGTGTGGCAGGGGCTTGCCAAGAACGCGACCGAAGGAATCGCAGCGCCGGTGCGGATTCTGCCCATCTCGCTGGTGCTGGTGTTAGGGCAGATCGTGCCGTATCTGTTAGCGATTTCGCTGCTGGCGGGCCATGAGGTGAAGCCCGAGGTCGCAGTCTACATTGCCGTGGCGGTCGCGGCGGCGTGGTTTCCGCGAGTGCTTGCGGCCCGCGCTTTCAGACAGGATTGGCGCGGGGCTTTACTGCATCCATTAGGGATAGCTGTGCTGCTGGCGATCCAGTGGTACTCGCTGACGCGGAAGCTAACCGGCGGAGCGGTGAGTTGGAAAAGCAGGGCTTACGCGGGGGAGTGATCGTCGTCTGACACGCCGTCTACAGAGATTTCCGGTAGACATCTATGATGTTTTCTATGCAACGCAGATCTCTGCTCAGATACCTCGCAGCCACGGCGACGATGTCACTCAGCCGCGGCTTCAGTCTCGCCGAAACGCGTCCACCGCAGGGCGTGTACTTCAATCAACTTGGCTTTCAGCCGACACGAACGAAGATTGCCACCATCGTCAGTTCGAGCGAAACAATCTTTCGCATCCACGATGACGTGACCGGTAAGGTCGCCTTCAAGGGCAACCTTACCCCGCCGGTAAAGGACGAAGCTTCTGGGGACACGGTTCGGCTGGCAGACTTCTCTGCGCTTAGGACATCCGGTGTCTACCGCTTCGAGATTGGGAACGCATTAAGCGCCCCCTTTCCAATCCGCGACGACGTATATGCGAATGCGCTCTACCTGACGATGCGGTCGTATTATGGGCAGCGCTGCGGCTGCGCCGTTGACCTCGGCGGCGGCTACCGTCACGCTGCCTGCCACCTCGATGGCGCTTATCACGTTTCCTCGGGCAAGACCGGCAAGCTAGCCAGCCACGGCGGCTGGCACGATGCCGGCGACTACGGCCGCTACGTCGTGAACTCCGGCATCACCTGCGGCACGCTGCTATGGGCGTGGGAGATGTATCCCGATGCGCTGCGCACGCTGAAGCTCGACATACCGGAGTCCGGCAAGGGAACGCCCGATCACCTCGCCGAGATTCGCTGGAACCTGGAATGGATGCTCACTCTTCAGGACATCGACGGTGGTGTCTTTCACAAGCAGACCAGCGAGCACTTCTGCGGCTTCATCATGCCGGAGGACGATCATCTCACGAGCTATGTCATCGGCACCGGGAGTGCGCCCTACAAGAGCACCTGCGCCACCGCCGATCTGGCAGCCGTCATGGCCATCGCCTCGCGCTGCTACCGCCCGTTCGACGCGAACTTCGCCGAGCTTTGCCTTAAGGCATCGCGGGCCGCGTGGACATGGGCGAAAGCCAATCCTGATGTCGAGTTCACCAACCCTGCTGGCGTTTCGACGGGAGGCTATGGCGATAGGGACTGTAGCGATGAGATCGAGTGGGCGTCAGCCGAACTCTGGCGCACGACGGGCGAAGAGCAGTACGAAAAGGCATTTCTGCAGGCGCTGGCGAAGGGTCTCAGGATCGACGCGCCCGGATGGGGCGGCGTGATGCCAATGGCCTGCTGGACGTATCTGATGAGCGAGCGAGGTGGCTCGGTCGAGGCCAAACAAAGGATTCGCGAGGCCACACTCCGCGCTGCGGATGATCTCGTGCTGCGCAGCAAGGCCAACGGCTACGGCAACACGATGTCTCTGCGTGACTATAACTGGGGGTCTAACTCGGTTGCCGCAAACCAGTCGCTGCTGTTGTTTGTCGCACACCGCATTGCCAGGAAGAGCGATCACGTCGACTGCGCGTTGAGCAACCTCGACTACCTCGTCGGTCGCAATTGTCTTGGCGTCTCCTGGGTTACGCAGTTGGGAATACGTCCGTTTATGCACCCACATCACCGTCCCAGCGCCGCCGACAAGATCGAAAAGCCCTGGCCCGGCCTGCTCTCCGGCGGCCCCAACTCCGGCCGCAGCGATTCAGTCGCGAAGGAGCTTCCGCAGCTTCCACCCATGCGCATGTGGGCCGACGACGAACGCGCTTACTCGCTCAACGAGATCGCGATCAACTGGAACGCGCCGCTGGTCTTTCTACTGGCTGCGGCCAATTCGGCAGCGGCCTAGGCCCTATTCGTAGTAGCGGGCGAAGCTGGTGTCGGTCTCGTAGATGGTAGAGTCCTTGACGCGGACGCGACCACCAGTCATGTCGCTGAGCTGCTGCGCGGTCTGCTGGTAGAAGTAGCGAGCGAGGTTTTCAGCGGATGGGTTGATCTCGTCGAACGGCTTGAGGTCGTTGATCATCTGGTGATCGAGATAGTCGACGACGGGACGCAACAGGTTCTTGAGCAGCTTGAAGTCGAGAAGAAGGCCCGTCTCATCGAGCTGATCGCCGATCAGCGTTACGAAGATTTTGTAGTTATGGCCATGCGGATTCTCGCACTTGCCCTGGTAGTTGCGCAGGTAGTGGCCGGAGGAGAAGCCGGCTTCTACGGTGACTTCAAACATTGCTTTCGTCGATCCCTTCGTGCATCGCGGCCGGATAAAACGGAGAACAGCCACAGCATTGATTGTATCGGTTTACGGAGTGAATCAGCGCGAACGCTTGCGGCGGCGCTCTTCTTCGGCGCGGCGCTCCGCCTGCTCGAAGAGCGAGGAAAAGATGCCTCCGAGGGTCACTAACAACGAGATGACGAAGAGCCCGAGGCCCATGGTGCGCCAGAGTGAGGTGTCACCGGGCGAGCCGGGCTGCTGCGCGATGTTGGTGAACGAGACGCCGCAGGAGACCAGAGCGAAGAGGAAAAGCGTGGCGGCGAGGATGTAGAGGTTGCGTCCCATGGGGCTTAGACAAGGATACTTGAGGAAGTTCCTGCGATTGAAGTACGACCGCCGCACGAGAGGAGTTCGTGAAGGCAGATCGACAGCCCTTTGAAAGGATTCAAGGCTGCGTGGTGGGGTTCCAGTCCGGACCGAAGCCGGTGGCGATGAAGGTCCACGAAGAGCCCGCAAGGTTGGTGAGGGTGACGCCGACGTGCTGCATATCGCTGGGGCAGAAGAGGAAGACGAGGATCTGAGTGCCGTCGGGCGAGCCTTTGGGGACGCCGACGGTGCAGTCGGGTTTGGTGGCGATGCTGAGGTCGTTCTCTACCTTGCCGGGGGTGTAGGCGGCGCTTGAGTAGGCGTAGAGATGGCGAAGCGTTTGGGTGTGGTCGGCGGGCAGGGGCGAGAGTCCGCGCGAGCTGTAGACGGTCTGGCCGTCGGCGCTGACGCCGGGATCGGCGTCGCCGTAGGGCTCCATGTTGGGCGGGGTGCAGTGGGGGCCGCCATCGGTGACCTGGGTACGGGAGGTGCCGTCCGGACGGATCTTGTCGAGGCGGACCTTGAGGCAGCTGTTGGTGGTCTGTTCGACGACGAAGTAGATCCAGTTGTCGCCAGACTTGTCCCCAGCCCAGGCGAAGTCGTGCCAGACGAGGTCGTCAATGGCTCCGGTGGGTTGGCCGA
Organism: Granulicella aggregans; assembly: GCF_025685565.1. Classification (NCBI taxonomy): domain Bacteria; kingdom Pseudomonadati; phylum Acidobacteriota; class Terriglobia; order Terriglobales; family Acidobacteriaceae; genus Granulicella; species Granulicella aggregans. The sequence continues at coordinate 154,403 of NZ_JAGSYE010000005.1, read as the reverse complement.
CGAGGTGCTGGCCGGTGCCGTCGGGATTCATGATGTAGAGGCCGGTGCCGTCGTAGGTGCCGAAGGCGATGTGCTGGCCATCGGGCGACCAGGTGGCCATGATGGCGGTGCCGGTGGTGGTCAGGCGGGTCTCCGTGGAGGTGGCGAGGTTGTAGATGAAGATGTCGCAGGTAGGAGCGACGTCGCCGAACTTGCCGGCTAGGAACTTGGTGTAGAGGAGGCGGGTGCCATCGGGCGAGAAGTGGGAGAGGAACTTGTTGAGTGTGTCCTGCTTGATCTCGACGGTGTTGGAGCCGTCGAGGTTCGCAGTGTAGAGCTCCTGGACAGCGACCTGGCCGGGGACTCCGGGGCCGGTGTAGGCGATCTGGGGCTTCGCGGCGGGAACGGGAGCAGGCAAAGGACTACCGCCGCCACCGCAGGCGATGAGAGCGAAGAGCGCCAGCAACAACATGAGCGGAAGAATGCGGGCTTGTTTCTTTTGCCGCAGTGCTGGAAGGGATGGGGACACAAGGTAGAGGTCGCCGATCATGTTGCGCCTCCTGCGAGACAACGTCGTTATCTTACCGAAGTTTGCTATGACAGCGTTAGAGTGGGTGAGATGGGTGGTCTGGCAGGACGGGTCTTGGACCTGGTGGGTAGGGTTGGGGATGGCGGTCCCAAGGGAAACGGGGTCAGGTCTCTGTAGCCAGCGTACTGCCAGGTCAGATAATGAGACGTAATTTCCTTTACTGGGCCAAGGACAGATGATTCAATTGCGGATCGGGGAAAGAGCCTTGCTGTAATACATTGCCCCGCCTGAGGGGGCTCGAGCCGCTATGACTAGTTTCCACCAACAGTTACTTCTGACGCTTCTTGACAAGGGGGCTCTTGCTCTCATAGCACTGCTGCTCGGCTATTGGATAAGCAGGAGACTAGAGGACTATAGAAATGCTCAGAAAAAAATGTCTGATCTCGAAAGAGACAAAGTCGTCCTCCAAAATGAGATTGAAAAAAACAAACGCACACGTGAGATCGAATTTCGAGAGAAGCAGCTTTCTTCGTTTTATTGGCCGGTTTACTTTCGCTTCGTGAAGGATAGCGCGCTTTGGAGGATCATTCCTCAGTTATCGGACACTGCAACACGGATTCCGGATCGCATCGGGCGTGAGATCGAGCTGAACTACTTGATCAAGAATCAAGAGGAGATCGTCTCTCTCATCGAATCGAACATCTATCTTGCGGGAGCAGACGAAGAACTAGCGGAAGGCTTTGCGGCCTACATCCGGCACGTCGCAGTCTATCGGGCACTTAGGGCCACGAACACCTACGATCTCAATCCGATCGACGTGGGTGAGCCGTTTCCTGACGGCATTATCCCAGCGATTGAAGGGCGTCTGAAGAAGCTCCAAAGCGATTACGAGAGGCTAGTCAACAGCAACATCGGAAAATCCCAAGAGAAAGACTGACTCATGAAAGACGTCGACGCTAGGTATTCCCGTCGAAAATAGAAGGATCGGCCCTTGAAGACCCGCTGCTGGGCATCGGTCTTGATATGTGCCTATTTGCAGTGGGGCCGAGAGACGATTGGCTGAGCCACCGAGGCTCAGCGCTGGTCGTTGAAGAAAGCTTCCACATCCCCAATCTCCTGCGTGACGCGATACGGGGGCAGCGAGTCGAGGAAAATCTTTCCGTAGCGCTGGCGCTGGATGCGGGGGTCGAGCAGCATCAGCACTCCCCGGTCATCGAGTGAGCGAATCAGCCGTCCGAAGCCCTGCTTCAGCGTGATGACGGCGGCGGGGACCTGGTAGTCGAAGAAGGGCTTGCCGCCCTCGGCTTCGATGGCGTCCATGCGGGCTTTAACGACGGGGTCGGAAGGTACGGCGAAGGGGAGGCGGTCGATGATGACGCAGGAGAGTTGCTCGCCCTGCACGTCGACACCCTGCCAGAAACTCGAAGTACCGAAGAGAACGGCGTTGGGTGTGTCCCGGAACTGTTGCAGCAGGACGTGGCGTGGGGCGGTGCCGTGGAGTAGCAGCGGGTAAGGCAGTTGGGCGGAGATGCGCTCGTGCATGTCGCGCATGGCGGTGTAGCTGGTGAAGAGGCAGAAGGCACGCCCCTGCGTGATCTCGAGGACTCTCCGGATGCGTTCGGCGGCGCGTGGTGCAAAGTCGGGGTCGCTGGGGATGGGCAGGTTGGGCGGAAGGTACAGCAGCGCCTGCTTCTGGTAGTTGAAGTGGCTGGGCACGACGAGTTCGCGCGCCGAGACAAGGCCGAGGCGCTTGCGGATGTGGTCGAAGCCAGCGCCGGTGCTCTCCTGCGGTTGCTGATTGGCGCTGGGCGTGGAAGCTACAGTGAGGGTCGCCGAGGTGAGGACGACGGAGCTGTAAGCATCGAAGAGCGAGGTAGCGAGTAGCTCCGAGACGTCGATGGGCGTCGCCTGCAGGTGCGTGTTGAAAGCGGGAGCGTGTGGGGCGCGGGCCAGGTTCTTCACTCCTCCGACAGCTCGGCGCTCGATCCAGAAGACAGTGTTGCGGTCGGTCGATTCGAGCAGGAAGTTCAGACTGCGACGGATGTCCGAGGCGCGGTTGCGCAGTCCGGGAATCTCGTCGACGTTCTTCACGCGCTCGAGTTCGCCTTCGAGCCGGGTGAGCGCGTTGAGCGTGGCCGTGTAGGAGTCGCCGCTCTCTTCGAGGAAGTCCACGCGGCGGTCGAAGGGCATGCGACCGATGTTCGCGTTGCTATCAGAAGGCAGGGCGGCAAAGAAGAGACGGGCGCGGTCGTGCAGGCTAGTGCAGGCGCTGGTGATGGAGCTGGAGAGCGCGTCCTTGGACTTGAGCATCAGCTCGATGTCTCGGGTGAGTTCGTCGAAGCGCTGTGTAGAGAGGCCGATGCCAAAGTAGTTGCTGGCGACCGCTTCGAGCTCGTGGGCCTCGTCGAAGATGACGGCTGCGGCTTCGGGCAGGATGCCGGCGTCCTGCGCTCCGGCAGCCTGCTGCTTGATGGCGAGGTCGGCGAAGAAGAGATGGTGGTTGACAATGACGATGTCGGACTCAAGCGCCTTGCGCCGCATGCCGGTGACGAAGCAGCGCTCCCAGTCCGGGCAGGACTGGCCAAGACAGGCCTCGGTGCGAGCGTCGAGCTTGTGCCAGAGTGGGGAGTTCTCGGGGAGCTCGTCAATCTCGGCGCGGTCGCCGGTGGGGGTGTCGCGCTCCCAGGAATTGATGGCGTTGAACTGCGAGATCTCTTCGAGGCCGTTCAGTAACGGCGTTGCGCGCAGGGCGTAGAGCTTGTGGCGGCAAAGATAATTGCCGCGGCCCTTCATGTAGCAGACCTTCAGCGGCCCGAGCAGCGATTCGAGGAATGGGACGTCCTTGAAGTAGAGCTGCTCCTGTAGGTTCTTGGTGCCGGTGGAGATGATGATGCGCTGCTGGCGCTCGCGGGCGATGCGAAGGGCGGGCAGAAGGTAGGCAAGGGTCTTCCCTGTTCCCGTTCCCGCTTCGACGATGAGGTGTCGCTTGTCGGTCAAGGCGGATTCTACGGCTTTGGCCATCTCGAACTGGCCGGGGCGGTGCTCGAAGGCGAGGGTAGATTCCGCGAGGATGCCGCCGGGAGAGAAGAACTCCTTGAGCGTGGGCAGGCGGCCGGAAGGATTAGGGTTCGCGGGCGGCGCAGGCACGATTTGAACGGGTGAAGACACAGTGGACTGTGTCGATGATATCTGCGGACTAGGCGGAGGAGAGGCGTTTGCCGGGCGAATATTTTACGAAGCTACTCCATAGCCAGAATTGGCCACAGATGTAGACGGCTGCCAAGGTCAGGAGGTACGGGGCCTCGTAGCGGACAATTTGCACGACGTTCCGGTACGGATCATTGAAGTCGTCATTCCAGTAGTGCGAGACATAGAGAACGGCAGAGACGTAGTGAATCGCAACAGCTACAGGAAATATCCATCTCCGGGATGTTTGAGTGAGGGCGGCTATTCCCGCCCAGAGCAATGGCGGCCCCAAAAGGCTGTAAGTAGAGACCAGCCCCACTGAAAGAGACATCGGAAAGCTTGCGGCAAACGGCAACGGAGCTTCCGAGATGACGACCGCGAGGTAAATTCCGTCGCCTCCTCCGGCTATGAGGACGCTCAAGGCGACAAGAGCGATCCCATAAGCTGCTCCAATCAGAGCCTTCTTTGCAGGTATTTTCACGATCGTTCCTATAATAGAGGGTGAGGTCTGCGCGCATTGATTCGCGTTGGGCAAGAAGGGTGAACAATGGCGCAAAAAGACGATCGGAAGAGATTAGGCAAGAAGCACCGGCAGGCAGCGACGCGGCCCAAGAAGGGGCGCGCGCCGAAGTCGACGCCGACGACCGGAGCGGTCGATCCGCGCAAGCGCAAGGTCATTTCAACGGCAGCCGCGAAGAAGGCTGCGGCAAAGAGGATCTCGCGGCGGTCGCCGGAGTTTGAGTCCAAGAAAACGATTGCGACGGGGGAAAAGCCCACCCATCGCACTAAAGCCGCGATGGATGGGGCACCCGGCCGTGGCGGTAAGGAAGCTCGGCCAGCCGACGGCATCGTTGGACGGCAGACGCCGCGTTCAGCGAATGTGGCTGGCCGCGAGCGCTTGATCGAGGACGACTGGCGCGACGTTGAGGCGATTGCTGCTGGATTCTCGGTGGAGACAGGCGTTGCGGCTGAGGCTGCGGACCTGCCGCTGATCGCGGTCTGCGGCCGACCCAATGTGGGCAAGAGCACGCTGTTCAATCGGTTGACGGGATCGCGGCGTTCGATCGTCGGCGACGAGCCGGGTATTACACGCGACCGCATCTACGGCGAAATCGAGTGGATGGGACGCGATGCGCGCATCGTCGATACCGGCGGCGTAATTCCCGATGACGAAGCGCTGATCCCAAGCGAGATCTTCCGCCAGGCGCAGGTTGCGCTGGAAGAGGCTGACGCGATTGTGATGGTCGTCGATGGACGGACGGAGCTTGCATCGCCTGATCTGGAGTTGGCGCGGCTACTGTTGCGCGGTGGCAAGCCGGTCTTCCTCGCCGTGAACAAGATGGACACGGATGCTCTTCTGGCGGGCGCGGAGAACTTCCGTCGGCTCGGCTTCCGCAACGTGATGCCGATCTCTGCTGAGCATGGATCGGGCATAGGCGATCTGCTCGATGCGGTCTTCGAGGTGCTTCCCGAAGAAGGTGAGCACGAGCCTGAAGCAGTGATGCTGACCACGGACAACGAGCTTGAAGAGGATGAGGACGGGCCGGACTTTTCGCCGGAGCCTTTGCAGCATGAGTCAGACGCAGCGCCGGTAAAGGTGCGCCGACTGCGCTCGCATGGCGAGTACGACAACAAGGAGACAAAAGTCGCCATTATCGGGCGGCCCAATGTGGGCAAGAGCACGCTGTTGAATGCGCTGACCGGCACCGATCGCGCGATTGTCTCGCCGATTGCGGGGACGACGCGCGATGCCGTCGATGAGGTGGTCGAGCGCGGCGGGCATAACTTCCGATTCGTCGACACAGCTGGCATCCGCCGCAAGGGCAAGACAAAGCTGATGGCCGAGAAGCTGTCGGTCATCATGGCGAGGAAGCACCTTGAAGCGGCGGACGTTTCGTTGCTGGTCATCGATGCGGGTGAAGGCGTTGCCGCTGCCGATGCGAACATTGGCGGCTACGCGCACGAGAGCGGACGCAGCGTCATCATCGTCATCAACAAGTGGGACCTGATGACGAAGGTCGGTCCCGACGGTATGCGGCTGTTCGACGGCAAACCTCCTGCCGACCAGAAGATCTACGAGCAGGATGTTCGCGACAAGCTGAAGTATCTGGACTACGCTCCGTTGCTATTCATCTCCGCGGCCGATGGAAAAAACATCGAGTCAGTCTTCAAGAAGGTGGAGCTGGTTTCGCGCGAGCGCCGCAAGCGCGTGACGACGGGCCAGATGAATCGCTTCCTTGAGAAGGTCGACTTCCAGAAAGCCAGCGTTCCGATGAACAAGCGTGTGCGGATCTATTACATGACGCAGGCTGCGGTGGCTCCGCCGACGTTTGTGTTGTTCACGGACAAGGATGTGAAGCTGCACTTCTCGTTTGAGCGGTTCCTGGGAAATCAGATTCGCGAGAACTTCGGGTTTATCGGAAGCCCGATCTGGTTCAAGGTGAAGGCGAGGAATAAGAAGAAGACGGAGTAAACCTGATATCGGTCGCCTTGCGAGCTCTCTCAGGCGCATCTAACCGGCTATGGCGACGACCTACGACGCGATTATTATCGGGACCGGTGCAGGTGGAGGAGCTCTTGCCCACCGTCTGGCTAAGGCGGGCAAGCATCTCCTGATCCTTGAACGCGGCGGGTTCATGCCGCAGGAGAAGCTCAACTGGGACACGTCCGCTGTCTTCATCGACAACCGGTACCACACCAAAGAGGAGTGGCAGGATAAAGACGGTAAGCCGCTGCATCCGCAGCAGGCCTACTTCGTTGGTGGCCAGACGAAGGTCTATGGGGCGGCGATGTTTCGCATGCGGGCCGAGGACTTTGGCGTGATCCAGCACAAGGGCGGCATCTCGCCCGCATGGCCTATCTCCTATGCGGACATCGAGCCTTACTACACCCAGGCGGAGGAATTGTTTCATGTCCATGGCAGCCTGGGTCCAGGTGGAAATGGCCCGGAAGTGGCGGATGGAATGGGCAGCAGCTTCGATCCCACCGAGCCCTTTCACTCGAAGCCTTATCCATATGCTGCCTTCGAGAATGAGCCCAGGATGCAGGCGATCGAAGACGACGTCCGCGGGCTCGGCGTCAACACCTTTCCTATTCCGCTGGGACTGAAACTCAATGCGGCTGATCCGGTGGCGAGCCAGTGCATCCGATGCGATACCTGCGATGGCTATCCCTGCCTGATGCATGCCAAGTCTGACTCCGACATCAACTGCATTCGCGAGATCATGCATCTGCCAAACGTGACCTTGATGACGAACGCGCGCGTGTTGCGGCTGTTGACGAATGCGTCGGGAACCGCCGTTCTCTCTGTAGAGGTTGACCATGGCAAGGACGGCATAGCGAGCTACGAGGCGGGCTTCTTCGCCGTCTGCGCGGGCGCGATCAACTCTGCCGTAATCCTTCTGGCATCGGGCAATGACAAGCATCCACGTGGTCTGGCGAATGGCTCTGACCAGGTGGGGCGCAACTTCATGTATCACCAGGCCGATGCGCTGCTTGCGCTCTCGACCCAGCCAAATCACGACAGCTATACCAAGACCTGGGGCACAAACGACTTCTACCTGCGGGACACGGACGATAACTATCCGTACCCGCTGGGGCAGGTGCAGCCGGTCGGCAGCTTTCATCACGAGATGATGAAAGGCGATGCCCCTCCGCTCACGCCGGGCTTCGTGCTGGAGACGATGAAGCAGCATGCGGTGCCGTGGTGGCTGACCACCGAAGACCTGCCTGATCCTGACAATCGCGTGACCCTTCACAACGCGACTCCGAACTCAGTCAGTACCGCTTCCCCCGGCGTTGCCGGGGCACATGGCGCCAGTGATACCGGAAGGGTGAACGAAGCTACCGCGGGACAGATCGCCGCGCCAGGAAGGATCCAGCTATCCTACACGCCGAACAATGTTGAGAGCTTCAATCGTCTCAAGGATCGCTGGGTCGATGTGCTGAAGCGAGCGGGACACGCGCAGACTTCTGTGCCTCTACATGCATACTTCAAGAAGCGGATTCCGCTGGAAGGTGTCGGCCACCAGAATGGAACATGCCGCATGGGACATGATCCGGCGACGAGCGTTCTGGACGCCAACTGCAAGGCGCATGAGTTGGACAACCTCTATGTTGTCGACGCGAGTTGCTTCGTATCAGCGAGCGCCGTGAACCCGAGCCTCACGATCATCGCCAACGCTCTGCGGGTCGCCGATCACCTGCTCGCTGAAAGGCTTAATTGAGGCTGTGAATTGACTCCAGGCTTAGACTGGATTTATCTGTAACTGCGACAGGCACAATTTCTTCGAGTCGTCGCGTGTCTTGAAGTTCGGGCCTCAGCGCCTCGGATTCGAAGACAAGCAGGGTGATGTCATCTGGCTGCGGGGTTCCGTCGGCGAAGAGGTGAAGCGCTTTGAAGACATCCTCCACGATCACATCCGCTCCCTTGCGGCGATGCTGCATCGCGGCGATCAATCCCTCTTCGCACCACTCATCCCCAGCAGCATTGATCGACTCGGTAACGCCGTCGCTGTAGACCAACAGGAGGTCGCTGGGCTCGATTTCGATCGTCTCCTGTTCATAGGTGCAGTCGGGGAAGAGACCCAGCACTGGGCCGCCGCGTTCGAGCCGGAGGACATCCTTACCGCGCAGCAGCAGCGGTGCATTGTGGCCCGCATTGACGTAAGTCAAAGAGCGCGTCTGCGGCTTGTAGAAGAAAACAGCGAAGGTGGCGAATCGGTTCTGCGCCGAGGCCTCGTGGATGAGCCGGTTAAGTTTGAAGACAAGCTGCGTGGGGCTGAGGTCGTTGTCGAGTATGAGCGTACGCAAGGAAGCGCGAAGTGTCGCCATCAGTAAGGCCGAAGAGATGCCTTTGCCGCTGACGTCGCCAAGGGCGAAGCAGATGTCGCCATCGACGGTGAGGAAGATGTCGTAGTAATCGCCACCAACGGCCTGTGCGGAGACACAACGACCGGCAATGGTCGCACCCGGGATGCTCGGCACTCGCTGCGGAAACATGCGCTCCTGCACCTCGCGTGCGAGTTCGAGTTCACGGTTGGCGCTGGCTCGGTGAGCAGACTCTTTGCTGAGGACTTCAAGCGTCATGGCGGCTTCGAGCGCGAGACCGACGTGTTTGCCAAGCTGGCGAAAAAGATAGAGATCGTAGAGTGAGAAGCCCTTGTTGCCGCGCTGGGCAAGCGCCGCGAAGCCAACCAATCCGGTGCGACCGACCAACGGCAGCAGCATCTGGGCATGCAGCCTGTCGAGCACCGCGATCTCGTCGTTCGAGGCCAGAAGACGCCATGCGTCGGTGCGCCCCTTATCGAGAATCGTGGGCCGCGAGTTTCGTTTCAGATGCGAGATGGTGGAGGAGTTCGTGGCGAACGGCACGCCCGAGACGTTGACGTTGCCTGAAGTCCGCACGACCTCAAACGAGTTGTCACACTTGATAAGGATGGTCAGTGAAGAGAGATCCAGCCCTGTTACCAATGTCTGCGTGAGATAGTTCAGCAGGTCATCGAGACGAAAGATCTTGGCGACCCGGGCGAATATCTCTTCGAAGAGTATCCGGCGATCGAAGACGCGGAGGACGAGGTGCCTTCTCAGCCAGCTTCCGGCTGTCGTTCGCGGATTGGCGCGTCTTGTATCCATTCCCGGTGTCGTCAAAGGATACGCGAAGCGCACCGGGATGGTTCAGTGGTCAGTTAGCGAGTGCAGCCACGCGCCCCAGGCTGCAAGGGCGCGTTCGCACTGCAGCTTATGGCGCTCCTTCTTGTCGCGCATCTTCTTACGGAGTTCTGCCTCTAGCGGTGGAAGGAGGTCGAAGGTGATGTTCGCCGGGGTGAATTTTTTCGTCTCGGCGTGGGTGATGTAGTGGGTGAGGCTGCCGTTGGCGGAGGCTCGCGGCGCGGGCGTGGGCGTCTTGCCGCTCGCGATGGCTGCGGCGTAGCGGCCAACCAACATGCCGCTGGCGATGGACTCGGTGTAGCCTTCGACGCCGGAGAGCTGGCCGGCGATCATGATGTTTGGGTGGGCCTTGAGTTGCAGCGTCTCGGTGAGCAGGCTGGGAGCGTGGATGTAGGTATTGCGATGGATCTGGCCGTAGCGCAGGAACTTCGCGTTCTCGAGGCCGGGGATGAGGCGGAGAACGCGTGCCTGCTCGCCGTACTTGAGGTGGTTCTGGAAGCCGACGAGGTTGTAGCTGTCGGCGCGGAGGTTCTCCTGGCGAAGCTGGACGACGGCATAGGGCCAGCGGCCGGTCTTCGGGTTGGTAAGACCCGCGGGCTTCATGGGGCCGAAGCGTAGCGTATCGCGGCCGCGGCGGGCGGTCTCTTCGATGGGCAGGCAGCCTTCGAAGTACTGGAGCTTGTTGGCAGTGCCGTCGACAGGGAATTTTTCCCAGTCCTTCGCTTCGACGTTCTCGGCGGTGGTCAAGGCGTCGAGGAAGGTCTCGTACTCCTCTTTAGTGAAGGGGCAGTTGATGTAGTCGGCGGTGCCCTTGTCCCAGCGGGCGGCGAAGTAGACCTTGTCCATATCGATGGTGGTGGCGTCGACGATGGGTGAGATGGAGTCGTAGAAGGCGAGGTGATCGGCGCCGGTGAGGCGCTGGAGTTCTTTCGTAAGCGCCGGACTGGTAAGCGGGCCGCTGGCGAGAATTGTAACTATTTCAGGATCATTCTCGTGGAGTTCGGTGACCTCTTCGCGATAGACGGTGATGCGAGGCTCGGCGGAGATGCGGGCTGCGACTCGCGCGGAGAAGAGTTCGCGGTCGACTGCGAGGGCGTGGCCGGCGGGGACGGCTGTCGCGTCAGCCTCTTCGAGAAGAGGCGATCCGGCGCGGCGCATCTCCTGCTTGAGCAGCCAGGGCGCGGAGTTTTCGCTTTCGGACTTGAGCGAGTTCGAGCAGACGAGCTCGGCGAAGTCGGAGGTTTGATGGGCTTCGGTAGAGCGGTGCGGGCGCATCTCGTAGAGAGAGACTTCGCAGCCGAGTCTGGCGGCAGTAAGTGCGGCTTCTGGGCCGGCGAGGCCACCGCCGATGATCTTGATCTTTTTCATTTTGTGGCGAGTCCGAAATACGGGGATTCTTCGCTACGCTCAGAATGACCGACTCCAAGCGTAGACGAGATTATTTTGCAACTTCTTCAGTTACATATTGTTTTGCGAGATTCCTGAGGGCTTCGCCATCGATCCGCATCCCGCGCCACTCGCTCTTCATGACTGCGCCCATGGCGTGGTAGAAGTCGATTGAAGGTTGGTTCCAGTCGAGAACGCTCCATTCGAAGCGAGCGCAGTCCTCTTCCACGGCGATGGCGGCGAGCTGGGTCAGTATGGACTTGCCGATTCCCTTCCCGCGCTGTGCGGGCTGGACGTAGAGATCTTCAAGATAGATGCCGGGTCGGCCTTCCCACGTGGAGTAGTTGTAGAAGTAGAGCGCGAAGCCTACGGGTGTTGCGTCCCACTCGGCTATGAGGCAGTGGAAGCGGCGAGGTTCAGTGAAACCGTCGCGGAGTAGGTCCGCCTCCGTGGTGAAGACGGCGTCGGGTTCGCGTTCGTAGAGAGCTAGTTCTCGGATGAAGCCAAGGATGGCTGGAATGTCAGAAGGAGTTGCGGGGCGGAGGGTCAGCATGGGTCGGAACTTCTCTTTCGTCGGCGTGTCCTCTCTATTGTAGGTTGTCTACAACGCTAAAAGGCCCGGCAGGATCAGTGCCGGGCCTCTTAGCGTTTGCTTCAATTGAATGACGTTAGAAGCGGACTCCAAAGGTAAGTGGAATGTAGGTGGTCTTTGCGCTGTTCTGCGGGAAGACGTTGAAGTAGGTGGCGCTAAGGCTGGTGCCGGTGGTGCCGTCGTAGTAGGGACGTGATGAGTTTGCGGTGTAGACGTAGCGCGCTTCGCCGTAGAACTTGAGGTCGCTGAAGCGCGACAGCTTATAGGTGAAGCCGACGCCGCCGTTCACACCAAACGCATTACTTGTGTAATCGTCGATGGTTGCGTTCGCTTGATACTCGTAGCATCCGTAATAGGGGTCGCAATACTCTCCGGTTTCAGGCGTCGTGAAGTCGGTGACCTTGTGGTAGAAGCCGACGCCGCCGATAACGTAGCTGCCGAACTTGTCGGCCTGAAAGAAGGTGTACTGCGGGCCGACGGTGAAAGACCAGATATGGGCGTGGCCGCCGACCTCGGGGAGACCAGCCTGCACGTTCTCGCCGTTATAGATGGCGAGAAGATTGTTCAGCGTGTTGGTCTGGATGCCGAAGTTGTGCCAGTCGAATTCGATCAGCGCGGCGAACTTCTTATTGAAGTTGCGGCCGCCACCGACCTGGAAGTCATAGCTGGGCGAGAAGTACGCGTGCGTGCCGCCCGTAGGAAGGGTAACTCCAGCGCCGCCAAAGAAGGTGTATTTCGCGGAGCCGTCGGCGTTATGCGAAGAGTCTGCATAAACCGGGCGGCGGCCGTAGCGACGCGGAGGAGGCTGCGGCGTGGGATTGGCGATGTAGCCTACCGCGTCGGCTGTCTCTTCCGCACCGGCGCTGGTGCTGTAGCCGATCTCCGCGGGCGCGTCGTTGGCGGCGATCAGCGACTGAGTCGTCTGCGGCGCAACGAAAAAGATGGACTGTGCGGCAGATGTGGCTTGCTGGGCGTGAAGGCCGAGCGTGGCCGAGCCAGCGAAAACTGCTACGGCTGCGACCCGGGTGAAGATCTGGAGAGGGCGGGACGATATCTGCATCGATGGGACTCCGTAAAAAGGTTCTGCTTACTTGTTCCCGTTCAACCCGGCTTTTCGCCGGTTGTTGCGGGCTGTGTATGTATGACGCACGAAAGGTAGATTTGGACTACTGAGTTTCACCGACGGAAAAGTGAAAGGCGCGGCTGTGGCCGCGCCTTTTCACTGAGATCAACATCAGCAGTTCACCAGCGGTGAGTCTTAGTGGATGTCGAACTGCTCCGGGTGGAGGCTGGGATCGCTCTTTACGAGGATGGTCTTGCCGACCATCTCTTCCATCTCCTGCAGCCATTTTGCGGTGCCGGACTTCAACTGCTTGACCACCTCCGGGTGCACGCGGAGCATCACGTCGCCGCGGTCGAGATGCTTGTGCATCTTGCGCATCTCGATGTAGATGTCGTTGCAGACGGTGATGGGGGACTTGGTCATGCCGGTTCCCTGGCAGACGCCGCAGGTGGTGGAGAGTGTACGTTCGAGCGACTGCTTGACGCGCTTGCGAGTTATAGCGACGAGACCGAAATCGTTGAACTGGAGAACCTTTGAAGGGGCGCGGTCGGACTTGAGCTCTTCTTCAAGCGCGGCCATGACCTTGTTGCGGTTCTTGCGTTCATCCATGTCGATGAAGTCGATGATGATGATGCCGCCGAGATCGCGCAGACGGATCTGGCGAACGATCTCCGGGATGGCATCGAGGTTGGTCTTGACGATGGTGTCTTCGAGCCGTGCGGTCTTGCCGACGAACTTGCCGGTGTTGATGTCGATCGCGACGAGAGCCTCTGTCTGGTTGATGACAATCGAGCCGCCGGACTTGAGCCATACCTTCGAGCGGAGCGCCTTGTTGATCTCTTCGGTGATGCCGAACTGTTCGAAGAGCGGCGTCTCTTTGGTGTAGAGCTTGACGCGGCGAATGAGCTGCGGCTGGAAGCGCTGCAGGAAGCGCAGGACGCGCTCGTACTCGCTCTCGGTATCGACCCAGATGGCGGAGAAGTTGTCGGTGACCTGGTCGCGCAGGATGCGCTCCACCAGATTTAGGTCGTGGTAGATCAGCGCTGGCGACTTCGACGATTCCGACCGCTGCTTGATGTCGGCCCAGAGGTTGAGCAGGAAGCGGAGGTCGGAGCGGAGCTCGTCCTCGCTTGCGCCCGAGGCGGCAGTGCGGACGATGAAGCCGCCGGAGGCCTCGCCCTTCTCGGAGAGCAGAATCTCCTTGAGGCGGCGGCGTTCGCTGTCGGACTCGATCTTGCGCGAGACGCCGGTGTGGTTGACGGTCGGCATGAAGACCAGGAAGCGGCCGGGGAGAGCGATGTGCGAGGTGATGCGCGCACCCTTCTTGGCGATGGGCTCCTTGGCGATCTGAACGAGGATCTCCTGGCCGGGCTTCAGCAGGTCGCTGATGGCGGGGAGATTGGTCGCCTGCATGGACTGGCGCGAACGTCCGCCACCACCGCTGAAGCGGGTGCGGTCGCCTTCGCCACCGGTGTTCCGGGAGCGGTTGCGGTCACGGTCGCGGCCATCGCGACGTCCGTCACGGCGGCCATCGCGTCCGCCTTCGCGGCGGGGGCGGCGGTCGGAGTCGGTGCGGGAAACGGTGCCTTCAGTGTCGGGGCCGGGTTCGCGGAAGGTGTTGGCAAAGAACTCGGCGTCGGCGGCGGACTGCTCGGTGGGCTTGCCGTCTTCGGTGATGCCCTCCTCTTCAAACTCGGCAGAGCCTTCGGCGTCTTCCTCTTCGAAGTCTTCGTCCTCGTCTTCTTCGGACTCGCCGTCGACGGGGCGTGTGATCTGGTCGATGGACATCTCGCGAAGCATCGTGCCGAGGTCGGCTGCGCCTTCGAGGGTCTCCTCTTCGAGATCATCGAACTCTTCGTCGTAGTGGGCGTGGAGAGTAGTCGCCTCGTGCTCCTCGTCGTCCATCAGCTCTTCTTCTAGAGCGCCGGTTCCGGGGGCGAAGCTCTGGAGGCTGTTCGTGCTGACGACGCTAGACTCATGCAGAATAGGCTCGGTCGGAGCGGCAGCGTGCTCGGCCACGGGAGCGACGGACAGTTGCTCGGAACGCATCTCGCCCGTTGACGCAATGGTGGTGATCTCAGTTGCGGCGGTCTCGGCGGGAGCGAAAAACGGCGGCGGAGGCGGAGGGACGCCGGTGGTGTCGAGATGCGGCACGGGCTCGTGGTGAACGACCGGTTCGACAGGCTCAGCTGCGGCGTGGAGTTCTACGGCGTGCGGCTCAACCTCGGCGTTATCTTCGTCGAGACGGTTGAAGGGGTGGGAGTGGTCGACGTGGATGGCCGGCTCTTCAGGGACGGACAGCTCTTCAGGAGCGTGGCCGTCGGCCGCATCGACAGCGTCTGCGACCTGTGGTGTCTCCTCTTCGAGAAACTCTTCCTCGAAGACTTCTTCTTCGATTACGGGTGCGCTTTGGCGAAACTCGCTGGGAGCGACGGGGTCGACGCGGTAGGAGGCAGAGGCCTCGCTGGGCTCGTACTCGGTTTCGATGTGAGCGATGGGTTCCGTTTCGACCGCTTCCACCGGTTCGGGGGTGCCGGGCTCGGGGATGGCGGCGATGGGATCGAGAGCGGCGGGGATGGTCTCCACGAAGGGCGATTCCGGCTCGTGGTGCGCAACTGCTGCGATCTCGTGCTGCTCGTCGACCGGCGAGACGACGCTGAGGCCCTCGGCATCGTGGATGACCTGCGGAGTTGCAACTGGAGCTGGGAACTCCTCGTTGCGGAAGTTCTGGCGAGTGTCCTGACGGAACTCGGAGCGGCCTTCACGGCGACCGTCGCGACGCGAATCACGGCTACCTTCGCGGGGTGCATCGCTGCGATTGCGGCGAGAGAGGGTCTCGCCCGGCAGAACTGCGCCGCCATCCCACGCGGTCGCGACAAAGTCGTCGATGACGGTCGTTGGCTTGGGGATGATGACGTTGGCGGGAACGCTGCTGGCCGGTGCGTGAGCTGCCTCGGCGAGTGCGCCGTCGCTGTCGCGGCGGTACTTCCCGAGCGACTCGCCGGGAAGGATGATCGGCTCTACCGGTGCGGAGGATTCTTCTTCGGTGGAGGCGGAGTCTACGCCGTGCAGTCCAAGGGAGGGAGCGAAGCCGCGAGGAACGCGCGGGGCGCGGTCGCCACGGTCGTTGCGGCCATTGCGATCGCCACGGCCACCACGATCATTCCGACCGCCGCGGTCGTTTCGGCCACCTTCGCGACGCTGGCCGTCGCGAGGCGGAGCAGAGCGGGCGGGTTCGTCTTCGCCGGTGTACGTCTCCTGGACGGGAGCGGCTGCAAATGTCTCAGGGATCTCTTCGTGGTGCTCCACAAAGTTTGCGTTCTCGGAGGCGAAGGGAGCGGAGTCTTCGGATTCTCCAGAATCGGATGCGGCTACACCGTTGGTCTCGGGCGTCGATTCACCAGGCTGACCTGAGACTCCACGGCCACGGCGGCGGCCACGACGGCCACGCCAGCGGCGGCTACCGTCTGCACCGGGAGCGCCTTCGCCGATGGTTTCGACGTCTGTCGAAGAAGGAATGAAAGATGGAGAATCAACAGCCGCGAGCGGAGCCTCTTCGTCGAAGGGGCGGTCGGCGGCAGGAGTACGATCGCCATTGTTTGGGGTGCGGTCGCCATTCTGGCTGCGGTCGCCGTTGCGATTACCGCGTCCACGGCGATTGCGGCCACGACCGTTGCGGTCGCGATTTCCTTCCGAGCGGCCTTCGCCGTTGCTCTCTACAGGAGCGCTGACGCTGGCTTCGATGGTGAGCGGAGCTGGACGCTCGCCACGGTCTCCGCGATCATTGCGGTTACCACGGTCGCCGTTCCTGTTGTCGGAACGAGGGCCGCGGGCTTCGCCGCTGCCGCCATGGGTGGCTTCGAAGTCAGCCGAGTCGCCGGCTTCTTCCATGAAGTCGGTGATGTAAAGGAAGGCGTCGCGCTCCAGGCCGATATCCACAAAGGACGACTGCATGCCGGGAAGAACGCGGGTGACGCGACCGTTATAGATGGAGCCGGCGAGCGTGTACTCGTTTTCGCGCTCGTAGTAGATCTCTGCGAGTTCGTCGTTCTCGACGATGGCGAGACGGGTCTCGTGGGGGGTGCTGGAGATGTAAATTTCCTTCGACATGGCTCTGCTTTCTGCCCGGACGGGTTAGGTCGCGAGCGGCAGGCAGACGAAGGATCGGGAGCTTGCGCCTTGCTTGGAAGCTAGGCGGCGCTCACCTCTGGTGAGGACAGGAGGCGGAATGCTGAAGCTGCGAGGGCGACTACCGGCTGGAGATCTGCCTGGGCACACTTGGAGGAGCGGCCTGAGACGGCGCGGCGTGTGTCGGAACCACGGGGATATGCTTCTTGCGGCGATCGGCATGCGGAGGTGACCAAGACAGCCTCTTTAAGAGGCGGGGCCGTTTGCCTTCCGGATACGATCATTCCAAAATCCTGTCCGGCCATCGGAGTCGATCCTCAGCCTGGCCGGCCTTTTTCTAAAGTCTTGTTGCCGCTGCCGGCGCCTTGCGCCAGAGGGAGCGGGTTGTTGCGCTGCACGGCGTCTGACCGTACAGGTGTTGCGCGTAGCATTGCACCAAATCTGCTGCATCTACTGCGATCCCTGCAGTTTCTATACGACCGGCGAGTAAGTCAACCGTGACTGAGAGAGGGGTTGCCCAAGGCGATCCGGGGTAATCCCGGGGTCCGCCGAGGTTCGGGCTGCCTAAGATATTTCTACCACTTTACCGGTCGTTCACAAAGCGGGTGGTCTTCCGCAGATGCATCCGGCCCCGGACAGGGATATTGAGATCAAACTGTGGGGCCCGATTGAAGCACCTCCAGCAGGGTTGGCTTTGCCATACCGCTCATACGCTTCCACTGCTCGATGGGCACCACGGCGACCTCGTCGACGCCACGCCGAGTGATGATCTGCGGCCCATCGCGTTTTGCCGTATCGATCAACTCGGTAAACTTAGCCTTTGCATCTTGCAGCGCCTTGGAATTCATAGATGAATAGTCCTCGCTGTATAGGTACCAAGCCAGTCAATCGTACCTTTTCCATCCGTTTACCGAGGGCGAGGCGTGCGCAAATTTGGCCCATTTCCCAGCAGTCGCTGCTCAAACGATGTTAGAGTCCGCTCACTCACTCCAAGAAGCATCGCGATTCCAAGGACAAGAAGCATGTTGGTAATGGGACAAGGTACAACTCCATACGCTGTACATGCTGCAAGTGCGTCAGCAAACCCCAAGTCTTTGATTGTTAGAGGCAACACGCCCCAACCCAGGAGAGCAACACCAATCAAACTTCCGATTGTGCCAGTTGATATACGACTTCTAATTCTCCTGCCATAGGCGTTCAACTCCCCCGACAAACTCACATCGAGCGATGGCATCTTTGCCATGACACTCACCGAACTTCCGACGGCACCTGCAGCGATCAGGCCCAGCCACATTGCAAAAGGAAACAAATGAGCGATATAGAAGCACAAGCCTGCAATCAAGAGCAACGCGGCGCTTGAACCGAACAGCCAACGGGTATATCGGCGCATTGTTTCCTCGTACTCGTCGATGTAGTCGGTCCACTCATCTAATTCGATGAAAACTGCGTGGAGAGCAGCGCGTGCAGCGTATGGTGACACATCAGGCCGATCGACAACCTTGGCAAAACTATCGCGGAGCTTTTTGATGGATGGTCTGGGAATGCCCCAAAGTTCCATGTTGTCGATCACGCGATTTCCTTCGTCTCGGGCCTCTCCCATTGGACAGAAGTAGGCGCTCGCAATACCTTGCGATTCGCCATCCGCAATCAGGTCTTGTAGTTCGGTGAAAGAGGTCGAGGTTTTCACTGCTGCTTCGATGGCAGTAAATTTACTCAGCACGATCTTCAGTAGATCGTTGTCTATTGGGTCATCAGCAGGGCGAGCCCGTTGCGCCATCAACTCGACGTTGATCCTGTCGCCGGTGACGCTGGACAGAGCTTCTTCACGCCTCTTTTCTAATTTCCCCTCTTGCGAACCGCGCATTTATCGCTCCATCAACGAGTATCTCAGGACGTTTGCTCGAACGTTATCGAATTTGGCGGACCATTTCTTCACAATTCGTCCGAGGCTTGAAGTAGCGAATCAATTCACAAACCGCCGTATGCGGATGTTCATCACGATTCCCAGCGCCAGAAATGTGAACAGAATCGACGATCCGCCGTAGCTCATCAGCGGCAGCGGAATCCCGGTGACCGGCATCAGCCCGACAACCATGCCTATATTGACGGCGATCTGAAAGACGATGACCGCCACTATCCCCATGATAATAAAGGCTCCGGGGAGGTCGGAGGCGGTCTGGGCGTTCTGGATTAGGCGCATCAGGATGAGGAAGTAGAGGACGAGGACGCCGACCGCGCCGACAAATCCGTGCTCTTCCGAGAAGGCGGCAAAGATGAAGTCGGTGTAGGGGATGGGGAGGAAGTCGCCCTGGGTCTGGGTGCCCTTGTTGGCTCCCTTGCCCCAGATTCCGCCTGAGCCAACGGCGATGAGCGACTGGCGAATCTGGTAGCCGGAGCCCTTGGGGTCGTTGTCGGGGTCCATGAAGGCTGTAAGGCGGGCCTTCTGGTAGGGCTTGAGGAGCTTGCCAGACTTCCACGCGATTCCGCCGATGAGGGCGAAGACGAGCAGCAGAATCGCCGCCTGCTTGATGCGCAGACCGCCAAGGAAGAGGCCGCAGACCAGGATCGGCACGTAGGTCAACGAGGTGCCAAGATCCGGCTGGAGCAGCACCATCGCCATGGGGACGCAGACCAGGGCGAAGACCTTGCCAATGTCCTTCCAACTCAAATCTCGTCCGGCTAGCCCCCAGAAGTAGCGGGCAACGGCGACAATCAGGACGAGTTTGACCCACTCCGACGGCTGGAAGTGGAAGCTGCCGAGCTTGATCCAGCGGCGGGCTCCGAGGACCTTGCTGCCAACTAATCGGACAGCTACGAGCGAGACCAGGCTGATGCCGTAGGCCCAGGGGGCGATGTCGATGAGCGTGTGGTAGTCGACGATGGAGATGATGAACATCAGGACGAGGCCGACGAGGAGGAACTCCACCTGCTTGGTCTCGAAGCCGCGGAACTTGGTCTGGAGCGTCGCGGACTTGATCTCGAGTACGCTGATGACCGAGAGCAACAGAACGAAGCCGAGCAGCACCCAGTCGAAGTCGCGGAAGTAGGTGGAGTTGAAACGACGCATGGGTTAAGCATCTTCTAAAAGCAGCCGGATGGCTACAGGCGCGGGGTGTTCGTGCCGATTCCTGCCGAACGGGGCAGGACGGTAAGATGGCTGGCATGACTTGGACTCTTCCTTTTCCCGTTACGGTGCTCCGCATGGCGGTCGCGCTTGGATTCGTTGTTCTGGCACCGTTTGCGGCATCTGCGCAGGCACCGACGGCTGGTGAAATGTGGCTGAGGATCCAGCATCTGTACGCGGCGGCACCTCCGGCGGACACTGTGGATACGCTTAAGGGTGGAGATCCGTCGACCCCGGTAACAGGCATCGCAACTACTTTTCTGGACACGATGGACGTTCTGCGCGAGGCGGTGAAGCGCGGCGACAACCTGATCATCACGCATGAGCCCACGTTCTATAACCATCGCGACGAGACCAAAGACTTCGTGAATGACCCGGTCTACAGGGAGAAGATGGCCTATATCGTAGAGCACCATCTTGTGGTGTACCGGCTGCATGACGAGATCCATGCTGCTCCTAAGGGCGATCACATCCTTGAAGGCGTCTATAAGGCCTTTGGCTGGGAGAAGCTGCCGCACCCTGCGTTTCCGCATGGCGAATACTTCGTCACGATTCCGACAACGACACTGGGGGAGCTGGCCAGGTCGCTGAAGGAGCGGTTCCATGCGGAGACGATGCGGGTCGAGGGCGATCCCAGCCTGGTCATCTCTCATGTTGCGCTGGTTCCGGGCGCGGCGGGTCTACAGAAGCAGGTAGCCGCACTCAATGCTCCGGATGTGGAGTTGCTGATTGCGGGCGAGGCGAGCGAATGGGAGACGGTCGAGTACGTGAGGGATGCGATTGCGCAGGGCAGGCACAAGGCGATGATTCTGCTTGGGCACGAGGTTTCGGAGGAGCCGGGAATGGAGCAGTGCGCGATTGAATTACGCGAGCTATTTCCGGGGATGCGGGTGGATCATATTGTGGCGGGGCAGCCGATGTGGAACCCGGATCATCCGCCTGTGCCAAAGTCGAAGTGAGTTTTCGATTTGATTGTGCGGGGTGAAAGATGAAATGTGGGGGTCTCTCCACTCCCGTTCGACAGCTCAGGGGCCGGTCGAGATGACGGTTTTTTAGGTCCGAACTATTCGGCTGCTGGTGAGGACGGCTTGATCGCTGCTGGCTGCGGATCGGTCGCGGTAGTGGCTGGCGCGGGCGCAGCAGGCTTCGGCACCTCGGCGATGTACAGGTTGTTCTCCTGCTTACGCTTCTTGAGCACGAAGGCGTTGACGACCTGGGCTGCCAGAGGCGCGGAGGCCGCGCCGCCAAAGCCGCCGTGCTCGACCAGCACGGCGACGACGATGTCCGGGTTCCGGCGTGGGGCCATGCCAACAAACCAGGCGTTGGCGCGGTTCGCTCCGCTGCCCATGCCCTTCGCACCGAAGTTCTGGCTGACGAGCTGCGCGGTGCCGGTCTTGCCGGCGAAGTCGATGTTCGCCATATGCACCGCAGCAGCAGTACCAGTGATGGTGGTCTGCGCCATGGCGTCGGTGATGAGCTGCCAGTTCGATGTCGAGAGCTGGACCGTCTTCTCACCGGAGCCAGGGAAGTTCTCCGAGATGGCCTGCCGCAGCTCGGCGGGGACCTCATCCGGGAAGACGACATGAGGCCGCCGCAGTACCCCACCGGAGGCGACGCCGCTAAGCGCGCGGGCGAGCTGGATAGGCGTGACGGTGACCGCGCCCTGACCGATGCCAACCGAGATGGTCTCCCCAACGTACCAGGGCTGGTGCTGCGTCTTCAGCTTCCAGGCGGTCGAGGGCATCGTGCCGCTCGCCTCGTTGGGCAGGTCGATGCCGGTCTTCTGGGAGATACCGAGTTCGGTGGCGTACTTGGCAATGGTATCGATGCCGAGACGGTTAGCGAGCGTGTAGTAAAAGGTGTCGCAGGAGAGCGGGATGGCGTTGTGGATGTCGACGCCGCCATGGCGCGCATCGCAGGCGTAGAAGTGGCCGTAGAAGGTCGCTCCGCCGGCGCAGTTGACGCGCATGTCCTGGGCGACGTTCTCCTCAAGGCCGGCAACCGACATGATGATCTTGAAGGTCGAGCCGGGGGCGAGCTGGGCCTGGATGGCCTTGTTTAGCAGCGGGTGGTCGGGGTCGTTGATGATCTGCGTCCAGTAGGACTTGGTGAGGCGGACGGCGAAGGCGTTGGGGTCGAAGGTCGGCCGCGAGACCAGAGCGAGGATCTCGCCCGTATGGGGGTCCATGGCGACGATGGCGCCATTTCTGCCCTGCAAGGCGCGTTCGGCGGCCATCTGGATATCGAGATCAATGGTGAGCTTGATGTCCTGGCCAGGCACGGCAAGCTGCTGGCCGAGCTGGCCAACCTCTTTGCCGTGGCTGTTGACGATGATGTTGCGGTAGCCGTCGGTGCCGCGGAGGACGGCGTCGTAAGTCTGTTCGACACCAGAGCGGCCGACGACGTCGCCGGCGGAGTAGGCGGCGTATCGCTCGTCGTCGAGCATCTGCTCGGAGACCTCGCCGACGTAGCCGATGAGGTGGGCAGCGAAGCCGTCGCTGGGGTAGAGCCGGCGTTGTTCGTCCTGGGTTTCGAGCTCAGGGAGTTCATCGCGGTGGGCGGCGATGAAGGCCTGCTCGTCGGGGGTGATGTCCTTCTTGAGCGGGATGGGCTCGTACTTGGGGGCAAGCTGATAGTGGCGCAGGATGCTCTGGACCTGGTCGACCGTCAGATTGAGGCCGCGGGCGATCAGCGCAAGCTCGGGGCTGTCTTTGCCCGCGTCGCGGATCTGTTCGCGGAGGATGTAACACGTGACCGATGGGTAGTTGTCGACGAGGATGCGGCCTTCGCGGTCGAAGATCTTGCCGCGAGGAGCGAGCACGGGGACCTTGCGGATGCGGTTGGCTTCGGCGAGGACGCGGTAGTTGCTTGCGCCGATGACCTGAAGACGCCACAGACCACCGAGGAGCACGACAAGGATCAGCGCGATGATGTACTGCGCGGCGTGGAGCTTGCCGGGCGCGAGCTTCTCTTCGTTGCCTGCGCGAACGACTTCGGCTTGGGGGGTGTTCTCCATAGATTGTTCTTCTTCAGTTTAGACGGGCTTCTAATGGAAGTGGGGTTTGTCGATCAACCTTGCACACAAACGGTCATCCTGAGCGGAGTCCGGCGCTCTTGCCGGACGGAGTCGAAGGACCCCGAGAGTGCTTACGTTGCGTGGGCCGATCGGAGCTCTCCGCCTCGGAACGCGGCGGGCCGCAGTGGCGGAAAGATTCGGGCGATATGGGTGATGTCAGCGCCCTCGGGGTCCTTCGACTACGCAGTTCGCGATAAAGCGGCGAACTGCTCCGCTCAGGATGACGGATCTGTGGGGGAGCGACAAAGGCGCAGGTGCGACGCCTATTCATCGGATCTTGTGCGGTCGAGCAGGAAGAAGATGGGTATAGCAACCAGGGTGTTCACCACTGCGCGGATGAGCTCGTGCAGCCAGAGGACGGGTACGCCAAGATGGCCGAGGAGATGATTCTGAATGAGATAGAGCAGGCCGCTCTGCGCGAGGCAGAAGGCGAAGCACATCAGGGCGCGGGTGGAGAGGTTGTCGACGTCGACCTTGAAGCCGATGCTGGCAGCGGTGTATCCGATGATGGACTTGGTGATGCCGTTGATGCCGATGTACTGGTTGGTGAGCGCGTCCTGGAGCAGACCGATGACCATTCCGGTGAAGGTTCCGGCGATAGGGTTGCGGCGGCTGACGGCGAAGAAGATGGTCGCGATCAAGGGGAGATCGAGGATCGCGAGCTTCGGGAACGGCTTCGGCAGCAGCGCCTGAAGGATGATGAAGGCGACGGGCACAAGCAGAGCGACGGCTGGGTGAAAGGTGTGCTCGTCGAGCTCGCGGCGGGAGGTGTAACTGCGGGTGGCCATGGTCGCGCCTAGCGCTGTGGCTCCTTGGGTGTTGGGGCCGGCGTGACCGGCTTCTTGCGTGGGGCAGGAGGTGGCGTGGTCGCTGCGGAATCGCCGGAGGTCTCAGCCGGTGCGGTCGAAACGACCGCCGGGTCCGAACTTTTGCCACCGGGCGTCAGGGTTGAGGCGGGTGGCGTCTGTCCTGGGGAGTAACGGTCCGGATGGAGGACAGGGATCGCTTTGGGGACGATGGCGATGGGCTTCGGCGGGTCGCCGGGCTTGGCTGCGCCTGGGGCGGTTGGATCGGTGGCGGGAGTGCCGTCGGCGTTGGGCGGAGGTGTAAGGCTCGGCAGGCGCTCGGCGGCGAGATCGGCGGCGCGCTTGGCGTCGGCCTTGATCTGCTCGCCAGAAGCTTCGCCCTGGGCAAGATCCTGTTGCGCCTGCGCGGTCAGGTCAGCCTGTGTTGCGGTGATGATGAGCACTTCCTCTAGTTGCGAGAGGTTCACCGCTGGCTTGACGTTGATGAGGGTGTAGATCTGGCGGTCTTTGTCGGGGGCTACAGCATCGATGGTGCCGACCTTGAGGCCTCGGGGGAAGACCTGGTCGCCGCCCGAGGTGAGGACGATCTCGCCGGGCTTGATACGGCTGTCGGCGGTCAGATTGCCGATCTGGACCTTCCCGTCGGGGCCGCCGTGGATGATGGCCCGGATGCGGGTGCTGGCAAGGATGACGCCTGCGCCAGAGGATGGGTCGTCGATTTCAAGAACCTGCGCGGTGTGGGGGAAGACGTCGCGCAGCTTGCCGACGATTCCGTCGGGAGTAATGACGGCCATGTCAGGCTTGAGGCCGTAGTCGGCACCTTTG
Organism: Granulicella aggregans; assembly: GCF_025685565.1. Taxonomy (NCBI): domain Bacteria; kingdom Pseudomonadati; phylum Acidobacteriota; class Terriglobia; order Terriglobales; family Acidobacteriaceae; genus Granulicella; species Granulicella aggregans. The sequence continues at coordinate 130,039 of NZ_JAGSYE010000005.1, read as the reverse complement.
TCGATGAGCAGGACACGGGAGGAGTCGACGCCGCTGGTGCCGATGACCTGCGCGGCGACGGTCGAGGTGACGTACTGGCGGCGGAAGTCGAGCAGCGCCTGCAGGCGGCGGCCCTGGATGGCGTCTTCGGCGAACTGGGCCTGTTCGAGGCGAAGACGGGCGACCTCCTTTTCGAGGTCCGCGTTCTGCTGGCGGGTATGGCGGAGGTCGATGTAGTCGGCCCAGCTTCCGCGGGCGCTGCGGCCTATGAAGCTGGTTGCGCGCTCGAAGGGTGCCACGGCGGCAACGGCCCAGGAGCGAAGAAGCGTGACTTTGCGGCCGTCCGGCTGGCTGGGGCCTCGAAGATCGCGCACCTGCACCGCCAGCAGGATCGTCTGCAACAGCAAGACCGTTACCAGCACCAGTGCATTTCTGAATCGGACAAAGAAAGATTCCATCAGCTAGAAACGACCACCCTTTTCTATTATCCAGCAGATTCGCGGGTTTTCTCGCTGTGCGAGAGTGGCAAGGTTGGGACTTTTCTGGATAAGTGGGGAACTCATCGCACTCCGAGGGCGTACTCTTTCCTGAAATCACTCAACAACGAAGAAGGTAGACCCGTGCTGATCCGACCGTTGCTCTCTCTTGCTGTGGCATCGACGATGCTGCTTGGTGTTCTTTCTCCGCAAGCTGTCGCTCCTGTTGCAGCTTCGGACGGCCCGGTGATCGCCGCGAACAAGGAGCTTCAGTTCCCGGCCCAGTATCGCGAGTGGGTCTATCTGGGCTCCGGCGTGGATATGAGCTACAACCCCAAGGAAGAGGCGTCGGACCACTCGATGTTCAATACCGTCTTCGTGAATCCGTCGAGCTACCGGGCGTTTCTGAAGACCGGGACGTGGCCCGACGGGACGGCGCTGGTGCTGGAGAACAGCGGAGCGGTGCATGGCGGGGAGAAGCAGGCTTCCCTGAACAAACATGGGCTGACGCAGACGGGCGAGATCATGGGACTGGAGGTCCATGTGAAGGACGCTTCCCTGCCTGGGGGCTGGGGATTTTATTCGTTCGACAATATGAAATCGGCGAGGATTATTCCGCAGGCTGCCCCTTGCTATTCCTGCCATCAGCAGCATGCGGCTGTGGATACGACGTTCGTGCAGTTCTACCCAACGCTGCTCGCGGTGGCGAAGGACAAAGGGACGTTGAGTAAGGCTTATGTGAGCGAGATGGGTTCCTCGACCAAGTAAAGCTTGAATCCTCACAATTCCGTCATCCTGAGCGAAGTCCGGTGCGTTCTTTGCGCCGGACGAAGTCGAAGGACCCCGAGGGTGCTGGTCGTGCCTCTGGCGATCGGAGCTTTCCACCTATAGTTCGAGACGAGCGATCTCGGCAGAAAGATCCGAGCAGTATGGGGAACATAAGCGGCCTCGGGGTCCTTCGACTCCGCAGTTCGCGGTGAAGCCGCGAACTGCTTCGCTCAGGATGACGGGTTAGTAAGTGGACGATGCAGGATAACTACTTCGTTTGGAAGAGCAGAGGCGCGAAGTTGGTGAGGTTGTCGCGCCAAACGGGCCAGGTGTGCAGGCCGGGCGTCTCGATTGCGGTCACTGCAAGGTTATCGCTCTTCAGGAAGGCGACGAGTTTGCGATTGGGCTCGATGAGGCCGTCGCCGGTTCCGCAGGAGACCCAGAGGAGCTTCAGGTTGGCATCCTTCGGAGTTAAGAGCGGGAGGCTTTTGATAAAGGCAGGACGATGGACAGCAGAGGAGAATCCGCCGATGTAGGCGAACTTGTCCGTGTTGTGCAGGCCGATGGAGAGCGCTTCTAGGCCGCCCATGGAGAGACCAGCAATCGCGCGGCCGTTGCGATCCTTTGAGATGCGGTATTCACTCTCGACGCGCGGCATAATCTCGGTCAGCAATACCTGGCTGTAGAGGCTGAGATTGTGCTCGATCGGCTCGTCGTGGCCCCAGACGCCCCAGTCGCTGACGAAGGCGGTATCACCGTAGCCGAGCGGCATCACGACGACCATAGGCTTCGCCTTACCCTGTGCGATCAGGTTGTCGAGGATGAAGTTTGCGCGGCCCTTGTCGGTCCAGCCGATGGCCATGTCACCCCAGCCGTGCAGCAGGTAGAGGACGGGATAGACCTGCTTGGCGGATGGGTTGTATCCGGGCGGAGTGTAGACGATGTAGTCGCTCTGGTTGCGCGAGAGGCCCTGGGCGATGTGGGTCGTGTAGATGTGGCGGTGGAGTTCGCCATGCGGGACATCGGTGGCGTCCCAGGGCAGCGGCCCGTCCCCGGGAACGTTGATGAAGTTGGTCAGCGGGAAGTAGGTGCTGCCGGTGACGGCGAGGGTGGTGGGGTCGCGGCGGGTCTGGCCGTCGGCGAGGAAGTGGTACTCGTAGATCTCAGGGACGAGCGGCTGAGTGGTGACACTCCAAAGGCCGTCGGCGTCCTTGGTCATGGGGATGGGCTCTTTGATGTTGTCGACGACGACCGAGACGGAGGCTGAGGTGGTGTCGATGTAGCGGAAGGTCACGCTGTGGTCGGGATTGACGGTCTGCGAGGTGTGGGGCGGGATTGGGGGTTGCGCTTGGACGGTAGCAATGGACGCGGCGAGGAGGGTCGCCAGGAGGGTGAGCTTGAAGGGAACTTGCATGGCGGAGAGTCTACCAGCGGAGAGGTGCCGCTGGCAGACTGCACGGAGATGCGCCATTCACATGATGGAAATTAGTCGATGGAGATCTTGCGGAGGAGCTTGAAGTCTGAGAGCATCTTGCCTGTTCCGAGCACCACCGAGGCAAGCGGGTCATCGGCAATCGAGACCGGGAGGCCCGTCTCTTCGCGGATGCGCTTGTCGAGGTTCTTGATGAGCGCTCCGCCGCCGGTGAGGACGATGCCACGGTCGGAGATGTCCGCCGAAAGTTCCGGCGGGGTGCGCTCCAGGGCGACGCGGATGGCGTTGATGATGGTCGCAATGCACTCACCGAGCGCTTCGCGGATCTCAGAGTCTTCGATGGTGATGGTCTTTGGAACGCCCTCGATGAGATTGCGGCCTTTGACTTCCATCGTGATCGGCTTGTCGAGCGGGTAGGCTGAACCGAGCTCGATCTTGATCTGTTCCGCGGTGCGCTCGCCGATGAGCAGGTTGTACTTGCGCTTCAGGTAGGTCATCACGGCTTCGTCCATCTGGTTGCCAGCCATCCGAACGGAGCGCGAGTAGACGATGCCAGCGAGCGAGATGACAGCGATGTCTGTTGTACCGCCGCCGATGTCGACGACCATGTTGCCACCGGGCTCGGTGATGGGGAGACCGGCGCCGATGGCGGCCACCATGGCCTGTTCGACCAGATGCACTTCGGAGGCCTTGGCGCGGTAGGCGGAGTCCATGACGGCGCGCTTTTCTACTTGGGTGATCTCAGAAGGGACGCCGATGACGATGCGCGGATGCACCATCATCTTGCGGTTATGGGCCTTTTGAATGAAGTAGTTGAGCATCTTTTCTGTGTGGCGGAAGTCGGCGATGACGCCGTCCTTCATGGGCTTGATGGCGACGATGTTGCCGGGGGTGCGGCCGAGCATGTCTTTGGCTTCCCTGCCGACGGCCTCGACCTCGTTGGTGATCTTGTTGACCGCGATGATAGACGGCTCATTCACAATGATTCCCTTGTTATGGGCGAAGACGAGCGTATTGGCGGTTCCCAGGTCGATGGCCAGGTCGCTTGAAAAAAGGCTGAAGAGGGAGCGCATGTTGTGGATGCGCGAGTACCGCATTTGGTAACCGTTCGATGGCATTGGGCGTGAGTCGTTTCCTGTTTCGGATCTTCTTCCATTGTAAGCCCTCAGACGGGGCGAGGCCTGCAGGTGCCGGAGAGTGCTAGTGGCGTAGGCGGCTCTCAATCCAGCGGCGGACGCGGTCGGTGTGGAACTCCGTCACCGAGGCGACGAACCAGGCATAGGCCAGGGTGACGGCGGCGATGCCCAACCCCTTGAGGATATGGACCGAGTCTGGGGTCCAGCGCTGGTCGCCCAGGATGATCGCGGTCAGGAATAGGGCAAAGGGGAAGTGCACGACATACAGGGTGTAGGAGAACTTCGCGATCGAGCGCGAGAACGAGGTGAAGATGCGTTTCGGGTGAGCTTGTCCGGTGGCCGAGAGGACGATCCATAGAAAGAGGAAGGTTGCAGCTCCGAAGAGGTAGTCGGAGAGCATGTCGGGGAGGCTATGGAGCTTGGCGAAGACGAATGGCAGCGGAGCGTACGCCACTGCGGCGAGGATGCGGATTCGGGAACTGAGTCTCGGTGGGGGCATGAGCGCGAGCGCGGTTCCTGCCAGCCAGATAGGGAAGAGCGGGAGAATGCCATGGCGCAGGACCGAGGCCATCGCGAGGAAGAGCGCACCGCACAGGAGACGCTGCGGCGTGGAGGTCTGCCTTCGCAAGGTGATTAGGCCGAGGGGAAAGAGTAGGTAGTACCAGAACTCGTTGGCGAGCGACCAGAGCGGGCCGTCCGAGCCGAAGACCGGGACGAGGAGGTTCTGAAGGAAGAAGAGATTGCCGAAGAAGACCTTCGGAGTCAGCCGGGCCGGGATGTTGCCGATGAAACCTTCGCGGAGATGTCCGTTGTGCAGAGCCGGAGCGAGATGGAAAGCCAGGCCAGCCGAGTCCCATAACAGGCACAGAAGTAATCCGGGCACGAGAACGACCCAGAGCCGGACGAGGCGGTGGGTGAGATATTCGATCCATGTCCACCGGTTACGGGAGAAGGAACGAAAGACGCTGCCGCTAATCAGATAGCCGCTGAGGACGAAGAAGATGACAACGGCCTGGTGTCCGGCGGATGTAAGAGCATAGGGCAGGGCAAGGATGAGACGATGCGCGGCGACGCTGGGATAATCGACGAAGACCAGGTTGCGCCAGTGTCCGAAGAGGACGATCAAGGCCGCAAGGCCGCGGATGAGATCGAACAGGACGGAGGCGCTCGTGTCCTTGAAAGAAATCTTGCCGGTCTGATCGATGGAGCTTGTACCGCTGGTTAAGCCCATGGGATTCGAGTGAGGATAGCATGGGGATGGGCTATCGCAGGCGGGGCGAAGAGTTTTGAAGTTGCCTCTATACAATCGGAAAAGTAGACGGAGGAAACCGTGATTATTGGCGTGCCGAAGGAAGTGAAAGACCACGAGACTCGCGTCGGGATAACCCCGGCGGGCGTGAAGGCGTTGACCGAGGCCGGTCACAAGGTTCTGGTGGAGCAGAATGCGGGCGCACTATCGGCCTTCGCGGACGATGACTTCCAGAATGCTGGCGCGGAGATCGTTGGCGGAGCGCCCGATGTGTGGGGGCTTGCCGACATGGTGGTCAAGGTCAAGGAGCCTGTCGAAAAGGAGTACCGGAACTTTCGCGATGGGCTGGTGCTGTTTACGTATCTGCACCTTGCTCCGCTGCGCGGACTGACCGACGCTCTTCTGGAGAAGAAGGTCACGGGCATCGCCTATGAGACGGTGCGCGACAAGGCGGGCACGCTGCCACTGCTGACGCCGATGAGCGAAGTCGCGGGCAGGATGAGCGTCCAAGTGGGTGCGGCGTATCTCGAGAAAGAGCACGGCGGACGCGGCGTTCTGCTCGGCGGAGTTCCAGGAGTAGCCCCGGGGAACGTGTGCATCATCGGCGGCGGCATCGTGGGCACGAATGCCGCGAAGATCGCGCTGGGCATGGGAGCGAAGGTCACGCTCGTCGATGTGAACCTGAACCGGCTGCGCGAGCTGGACGACATCTTTGGCGGGCGGCTCTACACGGTCTCGTCGAACAGCTACAACGTGGAGGCTGCGGTGCGCGAGGCTGACCTCGTGATCGGCGGCGTACTGATTCCGGGCGCGGCGGCACCGAAGATCGTCACCAAGGCGATGGTCGAAAAGATGAAGAAGGGCGCGGTGATCGTGGACGTAGCGATCGACCAGGGCGGCTGCATCGAGACCGCCCGTCCGACGACGCACAGCGATCCTTCGTATGAGGTAAACGGCGTGGTCCACTACTGCGTGACCAACATGCCAGCTGCGGTTCCCTACACCTCCACGCTGGCGCTGACCAACGCCACCTTCCGCTATGTGATGAAGCTGGCGAACCTTGGTGCCAGGGCCGCGATTCATCAAGACTCCGGAATCGCCGAGGGTGTGAACACTTACCATGGCGTGCTGACCTACGAGGCTGTGGCCAAGGCGCAGGACCGGGAGTGGAAGCCGGTGGCTGGAGTGGATGTCTGGGATTAGACTGGACAAATGAATCAGCGATAGGGCTGATTCCCCGGGGTGAAGACCAGCGATGGCGACAGGCAATGTCCGGCGCAAGGCCGTCAGTATTGTGCTGGGCAGCGTCCTCCTGCTGCTGATTGCGATACTGGCGACGCTGAACAACAATCTCAAGTTCCTGAACCCGTCGACGACCGAGGAGATATTTGTCTTCACCGGTCTGTCGGCGGTAGTGTTTTTGGTCTTCGTATTTGTCCTGCTGCTGCTGGGGCGCAATGTTCTGAAGCTCTACGCGGACCAGCGCAGCCGGGTGATGGGGAGCCGGCTGCGGACAAGAATGCTGTGGGGAGCCGTGTTGGTAAGCCTGCTGCCGATGGCGTTTATGTCGTTGTTCAACTTTGTGCTGATGAATCGCGCCGTCGACCACTGGTTTTCAAAGCCGGTGACGGAGATGCGCGACGACAGCAACCAGATGGCACTGGAGCTTTCGCGCTATACGGCGGCGAACGCGCGGGCGGAGGCGGACTCGATTGCGGCGTCGATTGGGGCCCCGCCATCTGGCGCCACGAGAGGTCGGTCGCTGCAAGGCGCGGAGATTCGGCCCCTGCTAAGCCAGCACGAGATCACGCTGCAGGGCGGGTTCGCGATCGTCTACCGTGATGGCCGGGCGCTGGCTTCGTTCCATGTTCCGGCAGAGAAGGGCGAAGCGACTCAGGCGGCCGTGAAGCCATGGCCTTCCGGGCCAATCGACGACGACGAACAAGCTCATCCCGCGAGTGGCGCAGAACGCACTGCCGGTGATGCGACGCCTAAGCCTGCGACACCAACGGCGACTGAGGCAACGATTCTTGCGGCAGCTCAGCGGACGGATCTTCCGCTCTTCAGCATGGGGAGTACGGACTACGCTCTCGGCCTGGCGGGCATGAAGGAGGGTGGCCTGATTGTAGTGGGTCTGCCGATGCCCTACGGCCTGGCGGCGACGGTGTCGCGGCTGCGCGCGGATGCCGACAGCTACTGGACACTCTTCCGTGCGCGGCGGCAGATTCGCGCCGTGTACATGCAGTTGCTGCTGATGATTACGAGCCTCGCGCTCTTTGCGTCGAGCTGGCTGGCGCTGCATCTCTCGAAGCAGGTGACCCGGCCTGTCGAGGCCTTGGCTGATGCGATGGACCAGATTGCCGCCGGTGACTACGCCCATCGGGTGCAGGAGAGCGCGACGGAAGAGCTTGGCGACCTGGTGCATAGCTTCAACCGGATGGTGGGGGATCTCGAGAGCAGCCGGGCGCAGGTGCAGGAGTCGACGATCCAGATCAGCGCGGCGAACGCGGCGCTGGAGGCTCGACGGAGCGAGCTCGAGACGATGCTGGAGACGATTCCAAACGGCGTGGCGACGCTCGATGCGGAACGAAGGATTGTGCTGGCGAACCGGGCGCTGAGCGAACTGGTCGACCCCGGCGGCCAGCGGCCGTTTCTCGGTTTGCCGATCGAGGAGGTCTTCCCTGCCGAGGTGCTGGAGGTACTGGACCGGCTGCTGCGAAGGAGCCATCGGATGGGCTCGGCTTCGAGCGAACTGGAGATGACGGCCGCCAACCACGACCGCAGCAATGGCAAGCTGAACCTGCTGGCGACGGTGGCGCTGCTGGAGGATGTAAGCGGCGGAGAGCGCTCGGTTCGCGGCTATGTCGTTGTGCTGGAAGATGCGACGGAGCTGCTTAACGCGCAGAAACAATCGGCATGGAAAGAAGTGGCAAGGCGGGTGGCGCACGAGATCAAGAATCCTCTGACGCCGATCTCTCTTTCGGCCGAGCAGATTCATCGGCACATTGGGCGGCTAGGCGAGACGCTTGCCGGGCATCAGATTGTTTCGCCGTCAACGGATGTCATCAAGCGGTGCAGTGAGGTGATTACCTCATCGGTAGAGAGCATGCGTTCGCTGGTCGACCAGTTCGCGGCACTCGCAGAGTTTCCTACCGCACGGCCTCGGCCTGCGGACCTGAACACCATCGTCGAGAATGCCCTGGCGATGTTTGCAGGAAGGATGCAGAACATCCGGCTGACACAGCGCATGGGCAAGAATCTGCCGCTTGTGATGGCCGATCCGGAGGCTCTGAAGCGAGCGCTGGGCAACCTCATCGACAATGCGGCGGAGGCGATGCAGGCGAGCCTGCTGCGCGAGATGCGGGTGACCACCACTCTGCTGGAGAGCGGCATGGTCGAGCTGACGATTGCCGATACAGGCAGCGGACTGACCGACGAGATGCGGGAGCGGCTGTTTCTACCGTACTTCTCGACCAAGCAGCGCGGTACAGGTCTTGGTCTCGCGATTGCGGCGAAGATCGTGCAGGAGCATCAAGGGAGCATTCGCGCGGAGAAGAACATCCCGGCGGGAGCCAAGTTCATCGTCGAGTTGCGACCGGCTACGGCGGGTGACGGCGATAGTTCTCAGTTCTCCGTGATCAGTTCCCAAGTTGATCCAGCTTTAGAAGATACGAAGCCCGTGCTTGAACTAAGCGGCGATTGAAGACCTACCACTTAGGATGAACCGGCCGGAGGGCAAATCTTGAACCATATATTGATCGTCGACGACGAGCTAGAGATTCGCGAGTCGCTCGAGAGCATTCTGCGCGAAGAAGAGTACCTGGTGACCACCGCGGCGACAGCGACGGAGGCGATGGCGCTGTTGCGCGACGCTGCGTACGACGTCGTGCTGCTGGATGTGTGGCTGCCCGACCGCGATGGGCTGGATGCGCTGGGGGAGATTCGTCAGTTGGAGCATCCGCCTGAAGTGGTCATCATCAGCGGGCATGGCACGATCGAGGCTGCTGTCAAGGCGACCAAGCTGGGAGCCTATGACTTTCTCGAGAAGCCGCTTTCACTCGAACGCACTCTTGTAGTCCTTAAGAATGCGACACAGGCGCGGAAGCTGCGCGAGGACAACGCAGAGTTCGCGCGACAGCTTGCCGTAAAAGGTACGGTGACCGGGCAGAGCGTGCCGATGAAGGCGCTGCGGCAGCAGATCAAACTGATGGCTCCGACAAATGGGCGGGTGCTGATCTTTGGCGAGAGCGGGACGGGCAAAGAGCTGATCGGGCGGGCGATGCATGCAGAGAGTCTGCGCAAAGACCGCGTCTTCGTGGAGTTGAACTGCGCGGCGATTCCCGAGGACTACATCGAGACGGAACTGTTCGGCTATCGCAATGGCGCGGGGCCAGGGGGCGGCGCTCCCGGGAATGGAAGACCTACAGAGAAGCGCGGGACGTTTGAGAGAGCCGATGGTGGGACGCTGTTTCTCGACGAGGTCGGCGACATGAGCCTCAAGACGCAGGCGAAGGTGCTGCGGGCGCTCGATGAACAGAGATTTCTGCCGGTTGGAGCTTCTCATCCCGTGCACGTCGATGTACGTGTGATTGCGGCGACGAACAAGGACCTGGAAGAGGAGATCGCGCGTGGGAACTTTCGCGAAGACCTGTTCTATCGGCTGAATGTCATCCCGTTTTATGTTCCTCCGCTGCGCGACCGCAAAGAAGACATTCCGCTGCTGGTGAAGGAGTTCCTGCTCGAGTTTGGGCAGCAGTATGGGCGGGCGCGGGTAGAGATGAGCGACGACGCTCTGGCGACATTGAAGCAGTATCACTGGCCCGGGAATGTTCGCGAGCTACGCAATCTGGTCGAACGGGTGTTGATCCTGAACCCGAAGATTCAGCGCATCGACCGTAAGCACCTGCCGGCGCTGGTGTATCGCGAGGCAGGAAAGACGGCGAACGGCAACGGACGCGGCGAGGAGTTTGCCACGCTGCTCGAAGCGCGCGAGGCGTATGAGCGGGACTACATCCTGAAGAAGCTGGATGAATGCCACGGCAATGTGAGCCGCGCGGCTGAAGGGCTGGGGCTGGAGCGGAGTCATCTCTACCGGAAGATGAAGGCGCTGGGCGTGACTGTGAAGGAGTAACTTCCTTCACAGCGTTGCGATGCAGATCTATTCCGTGACGATGAGGGTCACAGTAGCGGTGTGGGAGATATGTGTGGTGGTTCCCTTGCCGGTGACAGTGAAGGTGTAGGTTCCGGGCGGGGTGTGTCCCGGGTAGTGGGCGCTGCATCCGGTGAACATCCATGCCATCGAACCGATTACCAGACCGACGCAGAGTCCCGTAATCCGGGGCAACTTACGACGCCGGCGCATGATTGCGATCAGAGTTACTGGAAGCAGGAGGCCGTAAGCGATACCGCTGCACGACCGGGATTGCGGACCGCTTGCTGGGGCGTTGCTGGAGATGTAGTTCAGAAGCGCGTCGGTGTCTACGTGGACCGAGCTCGCCTGGGTGGCTCCGGCAACGAGGTTCTGGGTGTTACTGGGAAAGGTGCAGGTGGCATAGGCGGGTAGGTTGGCGCAGTTGAGCGCGACGGTGTCGGTGAAGTCGCCGATGGAGGCTACGGTCAGGTTGAGGTCTCTGTGGTGCTCTGTCTGGATGGTGATGGTGGGGTCGGTAGTAAGGGTGAAGTCGCGCGGGAGGATCGCCAGGGGATAGGTGATCGAAGTTGCAGGGAGGAAGTTGGGGGTGCCAAGATAGTTCGCGCTAAGCTGATGGTTGCCGACGGTGAAGGCATTGGTGGAGAAGGTCGCCTGTCCCCGGGCATCGAGATTCGCAGTGCCGATCAAAGTGCCGGAGTCGAAGAACGCGACGGTCCCGACGGGGATGGGAGGTGTGGCACTCGAGGCGAAGAGCGTTCCTACGGAGGCGGTCAGAGTTTCATTTCCGCCCTGATAGCCGGGGTTGGGCTGGGCGAAGAGCGCGACCGTAGTGGGGTTGGGATTGACGATCTCGGTGAGGGAAGGAGAGTTGGCTGCGGAGACGCCCGGCGCTCCGGCAAAGGCGGCCATCAGCGTATAGGTGCCGGATGGAAGCGCCGCAGTGAAGGTCGCAACACCTTGCGCGGAGGTCTGCGCGGTGCCTATTGCGCCGCCGTTTGCGAGGAAGGTGATGGTGCTTCCGGATGCCCCAGCCGGGAGGCCTGTAAGCTTCGCGGAGAGCGCTATCGGTTGAAGAGCGAAAGCGGGGTTCGGTGTGGCGGAGAACGAAAGCGTCGCTGCGGCAGCTCCGTTGATCACCTGAGTCAGTGCGGCGCTGCTTTGGTTGAAGGAAGCGTCGGGCGGGAAGTAGGTCGCCTTAATCTGGTGGCTGCCTATGGCCAGCGAGGTCGTTGCGAAGGTGGCAATCCCCTGGTTGAGCGGAACGACGCTCAGGTCCGTCGTTCCATCATCGAAGAGGACTTGTCCGGGCGCAGGCGTGGACGCGATATCCACGAACGAGGTGACGTTGGCGGTGAAGGTGACAGTCTGCCCTGCGTTGGCCGGGTTGAGAGAGGATGCGATGGTAGTCCTCGTATTGATGCCGTTAACGACTTGCGCGAGCGTCGCGCTGCTGGCGCTGAAGGTGGTGCCGGTGGGGCTGAAGGCGGCGGTGATCTGATGCGTTCCGGGCGTAAGTGCGCTGGTGGTGAAGTTAGCACCGTTGACGAGGGTCTGGGTGCCGAGGGTATAGCTGGCGAGGGTCGTGTTGCCGTCGGTGAAGGTGATAAGTCCGGTGGGGTTATTACCACCGCTGGAGGCAGTAACGGTGGCGGTAAAGGTGACGGACTGGCCAGGGTTGGAGGGGTTGAGAGAGGAGAGGAGGCTGGTCGTAGTCGGGATGCCGGTCTGCTGGATCACCTGAGTCAAAGTGGCACTGCTAGTGAGATAGTTGGCGCTGTCGGGGGTATAAGTCGCCAGAATGTGATGCATACCCGCAGCGAGGGTACTGGTGCTGTAGGTGGCGATGCCGCCGGCAAGAGTCTGAGTGCCGAGGCTTGTTCCTCCGTCGGTGAAAGTGACCGTGCCGGTGGGGACGCCGCTATCTGCGGTGAGGGTTGCGGTGAAGGTTACGGACTGTCCTGCATTCGCGGGATTGAGCGAAGAAGCGAGTGACATGGTGGAGGGATTCCCGCCCTGGACGACGACTTCGAGCTTGATCGAAGTGGCAGGGGTGAATGCGCCCTGTTCCAGGTACTTCGCTACGTATGTGTGGACTCCAGGTATATCGGTACCGATGAGATAGTTCTGAGCTCCCGAAGAGTCCAGCATTCCCGGAAGGAATTCGATTCCGTCCTGCAGCAGTGTCACCGGTCCAGAGGGGATTCCGTTGTTTGAGGTGAAGAGAGCTTTCGGGCGGAAGTCCTCATCAGACCCTACGAAATATAGGTCTGTCGTCATTGTGGCGAGCGTGGGAGTTGCATCGACGGTGCCGGGAAACTCATAGGCTCCCATGTCGACGATGGGATAGCCGACGTTGGTGGCGTCGGTCTGGCGCGCCAAGGTGTCGATGTCAAAGTCCGGGAATAGTTCGACAGCCGCATTATTGCCGGTGTCGATGGCGCAAGAGCCGTCGCGAAGAAGATGGGGCACCCGGATCGTGAGTAGCGGAGAGCTTCAGCCCATACTTCCGGGCGGCGGAGGGCCGCCTTCGCGCTGGGCCGGTGCTGGTGTCGCGGTTGGGTCGGCGGCTACTACGAGGTGAGCCTCCATGCCAGATTGCGGGTTTCCTGGTTCGAGGAACTTCAGGGTGGAGACGGAGGTTTCGCCGTGCTGGCCGTTGTAGACGCCGTCTTCGGCGATGGTTGTGCGATGGATCTTGTGGCTGGCGTAGGGCTCCTGCTTCATCAGGCCTACGGACACTTCTTCCGGGAAGAAGACCTGGCCAATGTGCGAGGTGTGGCCGACGAGATAGGTACGGTGGCCGTCGGCGAGGCCGGTGTGGCCACCTAGGCGGACCTTGAAGTGAATGTGGTTCGTGCGGCCTTGATAGTAGCCGGGGAAGACGGTCTGGAAGCTGACGCGGCCCTGCGCGTCGGTGAACTGGATGCCGCGGAGGAAGGTGAGCTTGTCGGTGGGCGGTGGGCCTTGCATGCCGCCCATTCCGCTAGGAGGAGGGCCGCCGGGGCCGTGATCGCCAGGATGAGGGCCGGGCTGGTCGGGATCAAAGCCAGGGGGAGGGCCGCCGGGGCCGCCAAAAGCACCGGGGCCACCGCCATCCAGGGGGTTGTTCTTCGTGTAGCCTGCGTAGAGTCCGAGGGCGTCGCAGTGCCAGACGTCGATGGCGGCGTGCGGCAGCGGCTTGCAGGTGCGGCTGTCCAGAACGATCAGATTCAGCGCGAGTGGGAAGCCCGCCTTGCTCTCGCGGATGTCCTGCCGGATCATCTCGTTGGCGACGTAGTAGGGGCCGACCTCCTGCTCGGCTTCAAGGGTGCAGACGTCAGGTGTGGAGGCGAAGCCCAGGGCGCGGGCGGCACGCTGCAATTGAAAAGTGGAAGCGAGGCCCACGGCTCCGCGGACGAAGAGGCGGCGAGATAGTTCGTTCAAAAAGGCACCCTCGGCCGGCTTTGCCGGTTGTGATGATTAGACGGGATCGGACGAAGGGAAGGTTACGGCGATGGAGGGGTCGCACAGGGTACGGTGGTGATGGGGAGCCGGGGCTGAAGCGCCGCTCATGTGGCGGGATGGGGACCGCGGGCTGAAGCCCGCTGCTACTCCATGGAACACCCGATTTGTGGCGGTCGAAACAGCAGATCCTCCGACTTCGTCGAAGGATGCCAAGTTCGAGAGCTGCGGTGAAGCCGGAACTCCCGGACGCAGATTCCCTTCGGCGATGACAACAAAAGTCAGGCTGGCTACTCTTCGGCGGCTTGTTTTGCGGCGATCTGTTCCAGTTGGCGGCGCCAGTCGAGGTCTTCTACGAAAGACTGCTTGCTGCGCCAGTCGTCCTGGACTTTGACGAAGAGTTCAAGGAAGACGCGGGTGCCGAGGAGGGATTCGATGTCCTTGCGGGCGGCGGTACCGATCTCTTTCAACATGCTTCCCTGCTTGCCGATCAGGATGGCTTTTTGCCCGGTGCGCTCGCAGAAGATGGCGGCGGCGATCTTGGTGACTGGCAGTTTCGCTCCGGCGGGGCGCTTCTTGATCTTGCCGGTTTCGGTCAGTTCGGGAACCGGCTCTTCGAACTTTTCGACGACTACGGCGGTGGCGTAGGGTACCTCTTCGCCTGTCAGCAGCAATATTTTTTCCCGGATCAGCTCGGCGACGAGGAAGCGCTCGGGCTGGTCGGTGAGCTGGTGCTTGGGGAAGTAGCGCTGGCCTTCGGGAAGCTGGGCGACGACCTTGTCGAGGAGGAGATCGAGGTTGATCTTCTTGCGGGCGGAGATGGGGATGACCTCCGCGAAGTCATAGAGAGCCGACCAGTGCGCGATGAGCGGCATCACTTCGCCGGGGGAGATGGCGTCGATCTTGTTGAGGAGTAGCAGGACCGGGCAGACCTTCGTTTCTTTGCTCAGGCGCTGGATCAGTGAGAGAGCGAAGTTGTCCTCGGCGGCGGACTCAGCCATGCGGTTCGCGGTGAAGGGCTTCGGCGTTCCCTGCCCTTCTTTCTTTTCAGGCTGGGGCAGGCGGTGAGTTACGTCGACGATGAAGAGAACGCAGTCGCGGGATTCGAGGGCGTCGTAGACCTCCTGCATCATGCGCTTGTCGAGATGGGTCTCGGGCTTGTGAATGCCGGGGGTATCGACGAGAACGATCTGGGCGGCGGGGTGGCCGGGCTCGCCTTTACCCTTCTTTTTGAGCGGAACTTCGAGCACGCCGTGGATGCGGGTGCGGGTGGTCTGCGGCTTGTGCGTGACGATGGCGAGCTTCTGGCCGAGCAGCGCGTTGAGCAGCGTGGACTTGCCGGCGTTGGGGCGGCCGATGATGGAGACGAAACCGGAGCGAAAAGGCATTCCTTTTATTATGCGCCGTTCGCGCGCGATGAATCCGCCCACCCGCTTCAGAGGTTGGGTGCGAGCTGGGTAATGGGGGCTTGCGTGGTTGGCGCTGAGGATAGGGTGAGTTGGGATTCAGGCTGGCGAGCTGCGATATGGCGGAACGCGACCTGGTTGCGGCCGTTGTGTTTCGCGTCGTAGAGCGCGAGGTCGGCGGCGGCCACGGCCTCATCGGCGGCGTGGAGCGGGAAGTTGGCTACCGTCGCGCCTACACTGGCGGTCGCAAGGATGGCGGTTCCCTGGGTGGAGATCAACCCGTCGCCGACCGCGTGGCGGATTCTTTCCGCGCAGGCTCGAACATTGTCTCGATCGCACTCTGGGAGGATGACGAGAAACTCCTCGCCGCCGTAGCGTCCCACCCAATCGGCGGCACGGACAGCGTGCAGGAGGCGTTGGGCGGCCGTCCGGATGACGTCGTCGCCGGAGGCATGGCCGTAGGTATCGTTGATGCGCTTGAAGTGGTCGAGGTCAAGCATGATGATGCCCGTGGGAGCGCCGGAGCGAGTTGCCACAAGCACCTCGCGTTCGAGCATCTCGAAGATGGCCTTGCGATTGTAGAGGCCGGTGAGAGCGTCGTGGGTGGCCTGAAACTCGGCGGCTTCCTTTAGGGCATGGGTCTCCTCGAGCTGGGTACGGATCGTAGCGGTCTGCTCCTTGACCCGGCGGCGAAGGACGACGAGCCAGCAAAAGGCAATGAGGGTGAGCGCAAGAGCGATGGCGAGCACGGCAAGGGTATGCGCGGCGTTCCACCAGGAAGGACGCTCCATGAGGACGAGGTCGGCGATGGAGCGTTCCATGATGGTGAAGGACTTGGCCTTGGGGGTCGATCCGACGGTGTTGCCTTCGCCATCGGACTGAACCCGGCAGACACCGGTGATGCGAAAGATGCTTCCGTATTGAAGCGGAGGAACACGCGTGGGGATGAAGCTCTTGGGCAGGACGGCGGTGAAGATGTTATCGCCCGAGGACAGAGTGATGCTCGCCACGTCGCCCGTGCGGTTCTCGTTGATGAGCTTGCCTTCAACGGTGATGAGTTTGGCGTCCGTGGAGGGATTGAGTGCCTGTTCAAAGGTGAGGAGCGAGGGGACGACGTCTTGATAGGCGTTTATTGGCCGGTAGATGGCGTGGTCCAGAGTGGGGTTGAACTCGCCGATGGAGGGAAAGCCGAGGACATCCACCAACTGGCCGACTTTGACCAGGTCAGTCTGGGAGGTCTCGGCGCAGATGTTCTTGGAGTCGTCCTGGACGCAGATCAGCTTTCCGGGCCATAGAAGGGTGACGCTGCCTCGGATATGGGCGCGATGCTGGAGCTCCGAGTGCGGGGTGTAGCGGAGGAGTTCGGAGATGGGGGTGACGAGGATGCGGAAGGGATTGGGCGGTGCCGGCTGTTCGACCGTAACGGTGAACATGCCGGGAAAGATGATGTGGGCTCCGGTCATCTGGCCCATGGAGTTGAAGAGCGGGGCGGCGTTGCCGCGAATGGCGACCTTGGCGTCGATCAGACTGCCGTAATCGAAGGCAGGGTCGAGGACGGTGAAGGCGGTGAGGATGCCATCGGCCATCCAGAGATCGAGGAAGATTTGGCGATCGTAGCGACGGTAGGCGTGGACGACGCCCTCCACCTCGACCCATTGCCCGTCGGTGGCTCCCTCCATCATGGCGGTAGCGGTGACACGGGGTACGTTGAGGGGCAGATGGGACTTGCCGAGGAAGCGCGCCTGGGCGCGGTCGACGATCGGGGCAAACTGTCCGGCGCTGGTGACTCCGGTGATCTCGACGGCATCCCCGGTGAGAAGCGGGGCGGCGGTCGGTTTGGCCAGGGCGACATAGATGCTACCGGAGGAGTCGTTGACGAAGAGCCGCGGGCTGCCGGGTTCTATGGTGTTGTCGTAATACGTGACAACTGCTTGGAGGTGCACGGGATAGCCCCGTGCCGCTTCCGCTTGCGTCAGACTATGGGCGGCATGGGCGGAAGTTAGCGTTGGGGGAGTTGAAGCCTCGGGGTCAATGCCTACCGCGTGGGCGGCTACTTCGCGGATGGACAGGAGACCGAGTAGAAAGGCGAGAAGAAGAGCGGAGGGAAATCGCGAAGAGACAGCCGGCCAGAGGAACTGGCTTTTGTCATTTCGCTTTGGGTACATGCCCAGAGTTGTCACGCACCCTCCCATGGGAACTATCGGCGGAGAGTGGTGAACCGTGAGGGTCCGTGAAGTAGCAACAGGGCGATGATTAAGAGTCGCGACGATTCAGTCGGTGGCTGACGGACTGGAGAGGCCGACGCGGATACGGTCGATCCGGCGGTCGGTGGAGGCGAGCACCTCGAGGCGGAGACCGTCTTCCTCTACGACCTCGCCGGGGAGCGGGATGTGACCCGCGATCTCGGAGACGAGGCCGCCAAGCGTGGTGGACTCGTAGTGCTCGGGCAGGCGAAGGGCGGTAGGCTGATCGGAATCGCGGGTTAGTTCGCGGACGATCACCTCTTCGCGGGCGTTGGGGTCTTCGGAGTCGGAGTCTGTATCCGCTTGCAGATCGGATGCGCTGGCGGCGCGGCGGTCGGCCAGGCTGCGACGTTCGGCGGAGGTCAGAGCGGCAGCGGAGACTGGGGAACGGCGATCGGCGGTGACGCGAGCATCAAGCGCGGATGTGGCGGAGGATTCTATGGTTTCCGTGGCATCGGACGAGTCTTCTTTGTCCGCAAATCGAGCGTCGAACTGCGACTGGAAGAGATCGCGGAGGCGGGAGATCTCGAAGCTGCCGGAGACGATGAAAGAACCGTCGGGCTCGGCGATGGGGGCGTCGTCGTCCTCGGTCTCGTCGTGCTCGTCGGCGATGTTGCCGACGATGGCCTCGATGAGGTCTTCGATGGTGATGAGGCCGGCGACGCCGCCGTACTCGTCGATAACGATGCGCATGTGCTGCTTTTGGCGCTGCATCTCGCGGAGGAGTTCGTTGACCTTCTTGGTCTCCGGGACGAAGGCTGCGGGCTTCTGCAACTGCGCCACGGTGAGCTGGCTGGCTTCGGAGTCGAGAACTTGCAGCAGGTCGTGGGCGAAGACGATGCCGGTGATGTTGTCGAGCTGGCCGGAGAAGACAGGGACGCGGGAGTAGATGTTCTCTTCGAGGGCCGCGGTGAAGACCTCAAGCGTCATCGAGCCGTCGACGGCGTAGATCTCCGGGCGCGGGGTCATCACTTCACGGACGACCTTGTCGCCGAACTCGACGACGGAGCGGACGAGTTCGCGGTCAGACTCTTCGAGGATGCCTTCCTCTTCGCCGGCTTCGAGGAGAGCGTCCATGGCTTCGGAGGGGTGATCCTCTTCGGTGGTGTCTTCGGGTTCCGCGAGAGCGGCGATGGAGAGCAGAAGGCCCATCAGCAGGGTGACGGGGAGGACAAGGTAAAAGAGCGCTTCGAGGAGGTAACGGATCTTTGCGATCCAGATGCCTCGAGTGCGCGTGAAGAGGAGCTGCGGCAGCAGGCGATCGAAGAAGATGATGAGCAGAACGAGTTCGATAGCGGTGCGAGCGATGTCCGAAAGGTGCGGCGTTCGCGTGTAAACGGGGACAAGCGAGTTGGGGCTGTAAAGGCGCAGGCCCGAGAGCATGGCCATTGCGGCAAGCGAGAGCTGGCGCAAGACCGAAGCAGAGAGGGCGATGGATTCGCGGCCGAGGCGGAGGCGGGGCTCGACAGCGCTCTCCCAGGCATCGATGTTGTCCTGGTACTCGCGGGCGAGGAACTTGCCCATCTCGGAGTAGACGCGGTCGACGTAGGCGGCGAGAAGCAGGATGCCAAGCAAGATGATGAGGCTGAGGAAGTAGGCGGCGCTCATCGCTTCACCCGCTTCTTAGCTGGCCTCGCGACGGTCTTTCGCTGCGATCTCTTTGCGGCGGCTTTGCCTGGCCTGGGTGCGGATTTCGTAGTGACTCGCGCTATGAGGCTGACAGGGAGTTTGAGGATCGCGCGGAGTTCGGCTTCATGGGCTGCCATCTCGCCCTCGTCGGTCTCGTGGTCCAGGCCATAGAGGTGGAGCAGACCGTGAAGGATTAGGATACGAAGCTCCTCGTCCAGCGTGTGACCGAACTGAGCGGCTTGGCGGGCAGAGGTTTGAAGCGAGATGGCGAGGTCGCCGGCGTGGTGTTGCGAGACCTCGGGCGGCGACGGGAAGCTGAGAATATCGGTGGCTTTGTTCTTGTTGCGGAAGGCGCGGTTGAGACGTTTCAGCTCGGCATCGGAGGTGAGAAGAAGCTCGACATCACCCTCCAGTTCGACGAGCTTGCGGGCGCGGTTGAGAAAGCGCGTAAGGCCGGGCTTCGAGAGCGCGGTGGCGTCTGGAACGAGCGCAAGGGCTTGCGGGTCGATGGAGATCATTTTGTGAGCGCGCTCGGGAGGGCGGTGATCTTGTGATCGGCACGTTTATAGACGCGGACGTAGTCGACGAGCATCTGCTGGGGGAAGTTGGTAGTCTGGTCAGGATTGCCGGGCCAGTCGCCGCCCACGGCGAGGTTCAAAAGGATGTAGAACGGGTGGTTGTAGACCCAGGCCGCCCCGGCGGGAAGGTCGGCGGGAGTGCGTTCAGCGACGAGATGGTCATCGAGGAAGAACTTGATGTCGTTCGGTGCCCACTCGGCGGCGTAGAGATGGAAGGCGGTATCTACACGCTGGCCTTCAGGGAGCGTGAACGCCTTGGTCGGGCCTTTGTCACCGCTATAGCCGGGGCCGTGGATGGTGCTGTGGCTGACGGCGGCCTCGCCGATGTTTTCAACGATGTCGATCTCGCCGGAATTGGGCCAGCCGACGGCGGCGGCATCATCGCCAAGCATCCAGAAGGCAGGCCAGATGCCTTTGCCGAGCGGCATCTTGATGCTGGCCTCGAAGCGGCCGTAGGTCTGGGAGAAGATCCCGTGGGTAAAGAGCCGGGCGGAGGTGTAGTGCCGCGTAGTGCCGTCGGGACGGGTAGTGTCCTGCTTCAGCGCTGAGAGAACGAGATGTCCGTCTTCGATGTGAGCGTTGGCGGGGCTGCTGGTGTAGGTTTCGAGCTCGTGATTGTTGTTGTCGGAGAGGTCGAAGGCCCATTTCTTAGGATCGGGCGCTGATCCGTTGGGGCGGTTGAACTCGTCCGACCAGGTGAGATTCCAACGGGGGGCTTGCGCCGAGGCGCTCAGGGCGCATGCGAGGAGAAGCGCAAGCGCGGAGACAGCAGAGATAAAGCGCGTACTTGGAGGGTCGATGGTCATCATCGGTCGCTACTAGGATGGTATCGCATTGAGGATTTGGGGGTGGGATGAGAGCGATTGGTAGCGGAAAGCTTCAAGCGGTATGGGAGATGTCAGCAGTCTCGGGGTCCTTCGACTGCGCGCTTCGCTCAGTGACGGATTTTCTTTGGGTTGAGGAGAGCGGTTCGTGCTTTGCACGAATGTCCCACCCATGCGATGAAGCCGCATGGATGGGGCACCCGAGTTTGTGGCGTTATTGGGGCTTGGAAATGGGGTGTGCGGGTTCCAGGGTTGAGCCGGGCATGCCTGTATCGATGGCGAGCGGCAGTTGCTGTTGGGCGCGGCCATAGCTGTCGTAGGCGCGGACGATCCGTTGGACGAGCTGATGGCGGACCACGTCGACGTCCTCGAAGTGGCAGAAGCGGATGCCTTCAACGCCCGAAAGAACGTTGAGGGCTTCGAGCAGGCCGGACTTCTTGGGGTTGGGCAGGTCGGTCTGGGTGAGGTCGCCTGTGATGACGCACTTGGAGTTGTTCCCGAGACGGGTGACGAACATCTTCATCTGCTCGGTGGTGGTGTTCTGGGCCTCGTCCATGATGATGAAGGCGTCGGCGAGGGTGCGGCCGCGCATGAAGGCGAGCGGAGCAACCTCGATGACGTTCGACTCCAGCATCTTGTCGACCTTCATGGGATCTAGAAGATCGTAGAGGGCGTCGTAGAGCGGTCGGAGGTAGGGGTCGACCTTCTCCTGCAAGGAACCGGGGAGGAAGCCTAGTCGCTCACCGGCTTCGACGGCGGGGCGGACAAGAATAATGCGGCTGACCTTCTTCGCCATGAGCGCAGAGACAGCCATGGCGACGGCCAGGTAGGTCTTGCCGGTTCCGGCAGGGCCGAGGCCGAAGGTCATGTCGGACTGCTCGATGGCTTCGACATACTTGCGCTGGTTGGGGGAGCGGGGCTGCACCATCCGCTTTACACCCGCAGACCGCTGTTTGCCGGACTCGACGAGCGAGCGGAGGCTGACGGTAGTGTCGGCAACCACGAGCTTGAGCATGCCGTGGAGTTCGCCATTGTGGAGGTTGACGCCGGACTTTCGTAGATATTCGAAGTCGGAGAAGACACGCGTGACTCGTTCGATAGCGTCGTCTGGGCCGGTGACATGAATGGCGTCGGAGCGTAGGTCGATGGTCACGTGCAGGCCATCTTCAAGGAGGCGAAGGTTTTCGTCGCGGGTCCCGTACAGGGGCTCAATGCCAGGCGTGATGTCGAGGGCTCTTTTATTCAATTAGTGATCTGACCTCCGTCAGGGAGTTACAGGTTGGGGCACAAGTAAGGTTGCTGCCGAAGATATCGGCAGAAAGCGGGCTTGAGTTATGGGATGATTTCGGCGGGCAGCCGGATGGCTGGCGGTGAAGCTTGTTCTCGGGTTGGCGGGAGGTGCCAATAAGAGTCCGAATGGGGAGAGAGTAGAACTTCGGGAAGTGGGAGTCAAGCCAATTTTTGTACCGCTTTTGTGGGGTTTTATCGGAATGGGCGTGCTTCCGGTAACTGGCCACACGTAGCTGTCCGTTCGCTGTCCATTCATGGACAGCCGTTTACGGCGTTGGACACACTCGGAGTTGCAATCTGCAATACGGGCGGAAGAAAGCTGCTTTCTTTGAGCAGGTTGCAGCCGACGAGCCTATGGTTTGTGAATTGCACTTCAGTTCGCACGGGCGGCGTAAAAATCCCTTTCCTCTCTGAACCGGAGGCCAGTCATGAGCAATCTGCTGCAGGATGTGAGATTTGCGCTTCGCCAGATGAGGCGTTCCCCGGGATTTGCCATGACTGCGGTGCTGACCTTGGCGCTGGGGATTGCGGCGAATCTGATTGTCTTCGGCGTAGTGGATGCGCTGATTCTCCGTCCGCTCGATGTAGAACGGGTCGACCGGGTGCGGCAGGTGCAGCCAACCGGGCTGGCGTATCCGGTCTTTGCGTATCCGGAGATTCGTGAACTGCGAGACACCAATACGGTCTTTTCGTCGGCGGCGGCAGAGGTGTCGCAGAACTTCGGGATGGAGGCGGATGGGCTGACGCGGCCGGTGTGGGGCTTGGAGGTGAGCGGTCAGTACTTCGAGGTGTTGGCAGTGAAGCCGGCGATGGGAAGGCTGCTAACGCGGGAGGACGACGACCATCCCGGGGCTTCGAACGCGGCGGTGATCACCTGGTCGACGTGGAAGACGGAGTTCAATGGCGATCCTGGGGTTGTGGGCAAGACGATCCGTCTGAACAAGCAGCCGTACACAATTGTGGGCGTGACGGAGCCGAGGTTCCATGGGACGGAGACGTTTCTACAGCCAGGAATCGTGGTCCCAATCGCGAATGAGGAGGCCCTCGAAGGGGTTAGCTGGCTAAACCAGTGGAGCAGCAAGAACATCTTTGCGATGGTGCGGTTGAAGGATGGGGTGACGGACGCGCAGGTGAAGGCTGACCTCGATGCGATTGCGAACCGAGTGCGGCAGGAGCATCCGGTGGAGGAGGAGAAGCTGGGATACCGGCTGACAGAGCCGGGGCTGATCGGAGACTACATTCAGCGACCGGTGCGTGCGTTTATGTCGGCGGTGGCGGGGCTAGGTGGAATCGTGCTCCTCGCGGCCTGTGCGAACCTGGGGAGCTTGTTCGCGGCGCGGACTGCGGACCGGACGCGGGAGATTGCGATCCGGATGGCGGTGGGATCGAGCCGGTGGCGGGTAGTGCAGCAGGTGATGGTGGAGGCGGTGGTCATCGCGTTTTTTGGCGGGGCCGTTGCTTGCGGGCTGGCGTGGCTGGGGTTGACGGAGCTGGCGAGGTGGAATCCGCCGACGGACTATCCGATCCGCTTCCTGGTTGCGCCGCAGCCGTCGCTGATCCTGGTGGCGCTGGCGGTGTCGGTGGTGGCGGGGCTGGTCTTTGGCGTAATGCCGCTGCGGCAGATCTTCAAGACCGACCCCAATGACGCCATCAAGAGTGGCGGACAGGGATTGGCCGGGCGGCGGTGGGCGCTGCGGGATGTTCTGCTCGCTCTGCAGATTGCGTTGTGCTGCGTCACGGTGACAGCGGCGTTTGTGGCGCTGCGGGGGATGACGCGGGCGCTGACGATGGACCTGGGATTCAATCCTAAGAATGTGACGCTGTCGCGGTTCGATGTGAGTCAGGCGCGGTATACGGGCGAGGCGGCGGGGCAGTTTCAGAGGCGTCTGCTGGAGAGGGTGTCGGCTATGCCGGGGGTGAAGGCCGCAGGGTATGCGAACACGACTCCACTGGCGAATCCTTCCACGACGGACATCTATGCGGATCAGACGACAGATATGCGACCGTCGAACGTAGCCTTTGCGTCGTTCGTCTACGGTGTCTCGCCGGGGTACTTCAACGCGGCCGAGACGCGGATGCTGGCCGGGCGCGATGTGAGCTTCGCGGATACTCCAAAGACGCCGCGCGTAGCCGTCGTGAACCGGGAGTTCGTAAAGAGCTTGCTGCACTCTGCAGACATCCATGCGGCGGTGGGCCGCTACTTCAAGAACCGGAAGGGCGAACTCGTACAGATCGTCGGCGTGGTCGAGAACGGGAAGTATTTCTTCCTGAGCGAAGACCAGAGCGAAGCGCTCTTCTATCCGATCTCGCAGGCGCCGGACACGGCGACCGATCTGATCGTGCGGGCGGATGACGGCGCGGAGGGTGATATGGCGGAGCGGGTACGCGCCGTGATCCGGGAGATGGATGCGGCCATTCCGTTGCGCGCTTCGGAGTCATGGAAGAGCGCGCTGGCATTCAGCTTCTTTCCCGCCCAGGTAGCGACAGCAGCACTGAGCGTGTTCGGGGGGTTTGGTCTCCTGTTGTCGATTGCGGGCACGTTTGGGCTGGCGTCTTACACGGTCAGCAAGCGACTGCGGGAGCTGAGCGTCCGGGTCGCGCTGGGAGCGCAGGGGCGGCAGGTGCTTTGGGCGGCACTGGGGAGGATGCTGGGGCTGTTGGCGGCTGGGTCAGTCGCGGGGATGTTGCTTGGAGTTGCGACCGGCAAGCTGCTCTCGGCGGTGGTGTATCAGGCCTCGGCGCAGGACCCGGTAGTGATCTTCGCGGTAGGGATGACGATGGTGCTGGCTGGGCTGATGTCTGTGACCGGACCGGTCAGAAGGGCGCTACGAGTTGACCCGGCAAACCTACTGCGGGAGCAGTGAAATGGTTGATTCCGATTGACTGCCGGGGTGGAGTTCCGTAGACTTATGGTTGCGGCAGACTGTGGCGCGCGTCCGGCTGGAGCTTCAGAAAATTTGAAGCGAGAGGCTGGGAGACGCGATTCGGGTAAGCCACAAGACTGCATCCCCATTTTTCCCCGCCAAAGCGGGGCTAGAGAAGAGACTAAGAAGTTATGGCAAATCATGTTTCGTCGTTGAAGCGCGCACGTCAGACCATCGTTAAGACCGCTGTGAACCGGGCCAACAAGAGCAAGCTGCGCGGCACGCTGCGTTTGCTTCGCGAGGCGATCATTAAGGGCGACCACGCAGCTGCCACCACGCAGTACCGCGAGACCGCGTCGATCCTGGACAAGAGCGTGCAGAAGGGTGTTCTGCACAAGAACACCGCGAGCCGCTACAAGAGCCGCCTGAACAGCCGCCTGAAGGCAATCGCGACCGCCAAGGCTGCGTAATTGCTGTCGGCTGATAGCCGACCAGCTAAAAAGATTTGAGACAGACGCAGAAATACCCGCCCCGGGTGTTGGAACGGGCCGGTATTTTTGCGTCTTTTTTGCTTTTTGCCAAGCTAGCCCGCGGCTTAGTGACTCCCCAGCTGGGTGACGTGGGCAGCGGCGGTGAGGAGGCTGATCTGCTCCTGGTCGATGCCGGCGATCTGCGAGAAGTAGTTGTGCAGCGCTGTGTACTCTTCCACGGTGTAGTCGAGACGATCCAGCGAGAAGTTCCGCTGCGTGATGAGGGTATTCCGCTTGTCTAACGGAGCCTGTATCCGGCTTAGAAAATTGCTGGCGAGGGGGATCGAGATGGACTTGCTGGTTGGGAGCGTCTCCGGAACGAGCCCCGCCAAGAGAGTCAGATTCATCTGGTCTCCGGTGGCGTAGCGATCGGGAAAGGCGATCGGGGTGGTGCGGCCCTCGGTGACGAAGAGTCGTTTGCTGGTAGAGGAGAAGAACTGCGCGGGAATCAGGAGCCGACGCGAAGTGGCAACACCAAATTTGCCGGTAACGGTGAGGGTTGCAACCAGAGGAGCCTCCGGGTCCGACAGAGCGGAGAGTGAGTTGATCTTCACTTCCACGCCTGCGGGGACGATCTCCTGCATATCCTTCTCGATCTCGGTGCGGACGAACTGCTCGTCTTCAAGGATGGCGGCGAGCCGGAGCGGAAGTCCGGCAATCCCCTTGAACGTGATCGTGATCTTTCCGCTGACGTTGCCCGCCGGATCGAGGGTGAGGTCAGCGACGCGTTCGCTCCGCGAGCCCTGGGAAGTGTCATAGGGCGTGGAGCTGAAGCTCATCTTCTTCCCGGTGATGGTAATCCCGGTGACCCTGGCATGCCACGGGGCGAGATGTCCGAACGGGCAGCGTGGGACGCCGGGATCGAAGGCAAGCCGGCGGGTATCCACCTGAACGATGGCGATGATTGAATCGAGTTGGCTCCAACTCAGGACTTCCCTGTCGAAGACCGTATGGTTGCGCGAGGCGACGGCCATGGGAGTGGCTTCGTAGCCTGCAGCGCGAACGAGGGCCACGAAGAGATAAGTGAGTTGAAAGGAGTTTCCCCGTTGCAGAGTCCAGACATCGGAGGCATTCTGCGCGACCACGATTCGGGAGCGCTCTTCTTCCTTTTGGGTGCGCTGGCGGGTGAAGTCAGTATTCTCGAGCGCCTGCACCGCCAAATAAATCTTGTGCAGCTTGACGGCATCGCTGTCGGAGGGCTGGATGAGCGTCAGGACGGCCGCCTTAAGGTTCTTGTCCGGGGTGCAGAACTCATCCCAGGCGGTCTTGTGGCTGAGCCCCTCGAGGCCCCAGAAGGTCTCGGTGGATTCGAGGGTGTAAAAGAAGCGGACGTTATAGATGGCTGAGGCGAACGGGGGCATGAAGTCCTCGTCGGGCGCGGGGGCGGTATCGGCCAGATCGAGGGTGACATGATCGCCAACGCGATTGATGGTCGCGCCGGGAGGCAGTTTGGCGATCCAGCGCAGCTTCTTCGCCCCGACATAGCCTGGAGGCTTGAGCGATAGATGAGCGGCGTGGGCGAAGTAGTTATGCTGAAGCACCCAGATGGGGCTGTAGAAGTTGGATGAGGAACGAAAGAAGTATTCGACGATGCTGCCGACGGTGACATCGGCGAGCGCGGTCGCGACGGTGGGCTGCGCCTTGCCAGGGAAGATACCAAGAATCCGCTTCGGGGTGGGGATGACGAGCGGAACAATGGTTCCGTCAGGATGGATGGTACGGGCCTGGAACTCGCCGTCGATGCGGCTGAAGTCACCGACGTTTCGGCCGGCGTCTTTGAGGACCTTGATGCGCATGTGGATGAGGATCTCGCCCGAGTCTCCGTTGTCCGTCTCCTCGTAGGAGAGGATGACGGCGGGTGCGCCAGGGGCTTTGGAGTCGTCGGTCATGGCAAGTTCGGCAGGCGTGGCCGGGGTCCATTCGAACTTTGCCCCAAGCGCGAAAGCAGGCGCGAAGAAGAGGGGCGACAGCGTCAGCCACGCGAGGATTGTTCTGCGGGGTAAAGACAAGATGAACTCCATTCGGATGGAGTCATGCTATGGGACGGAGAGGAGGGTCGCAAGGGGTGTTTCGGAGATGGTGGGATGAGTTGGGAAGCCACACTTACGTCCGTTCCGCGTGTCTCTCCTTCGTCTGCGCTTTTGCCGCGTGCACCCGCCGGGATAGTCGAGAGAGCTATAATTCCGCCACGGTGGCCTGAGTGGAACTTGAGCGTTATTCCCGGCAACTTACCCTCCTCCTTAGCTTCATGGTGACTACGGGGGCTCTGATGGGGCAGCAGCCGTCGCCAGCAGACGGCGCTCCGGAGACTTCCGCCCCGACGAACCCGAATCTGCTTGATCATCCGATCGCTCCGACGGCGGCGCAGTCGGCCGCTTATCGGGAGATGGATCTGCTGCGGAGGGATGGCTTCTCCGTGGCACAGGCGGCCACGGTGTCCCTGCATGTGGCGGACAAGAAGGGTGTGGTTCCACACGGTCTGACAGACGGCGCCTTCAAGATGACCGTGAACGGAACGGTGCGCACCGTTCGAGTGCAGGCTCCGGGAGGCGCGACGGTTCCGGAGGTGCCGCTGGTGTTGCTGGTCTTTCCGCCGAACGACCCGATTGTTCATGGCATCGGAGTGCGCGA
Organism: Granulicella aggregans; assembly: GCF_025685565.1. Classification (NCBI taxonomy): domain Bacteria; kingdom Pseudomonadati; phylum Acidobacteriota; class Terriglobia; order Terriglobales; family Acidobacteriaceae; genus Granulicella; species Granulicella aggregans. The sequence goes on along the minus strand of NZ_JAGSYE010000005.1, from coordinate 102,411 downwards.
AGCGAAGAAGTACTTCGGCGGTCTGAGCGATGAAATCTTGCCGTGGAAGGTCGGCATCCTGGACTCTGACGGAAGTCTGACGCCGTTTACGAACGGGCGGTCACAACTGGTGGCCAATCTCGACTTGGTGGATCATACGATCGAGCCGATGCAGTACACGTCCGCGGCTCCGCTCCCAAAGCGATTTCGCTGGGAGGGGACATGGCTGCGGAAGGCGGAAGAGGCGATTGCTCTGATGCAGCGGTTTGAGGGGCCGAAGGTAATCCTGGCCATGAACCCGGTGGGCGAGTCGATCTACGGGCTGAACGACCAGATTCTGGCGCACGATGGGCCGGAGGCGCTTACCGGGATGACGATGGCAATCGGTGGCCATATCTACATTGCGAATGTGAGCGGGCCAGACGTGATCGTTCCCTATGGATCAGCCAGTCAGGACAGTGCGGCACAGGGACGAAATCTATTTCGAGGCCCGATCGGCGTTGCCGCGCAGCTTAGTGCGGCAGCAACGGTGGCACAGTACCGGACTTCGGTGGTAAGGCAGACGGCAAAGGACACGATGGGTGGATTTTCGAACTCATTTCGCGATCTTGCCGGATATATCCATCGCGATCTGGACGAGAACTATCTGCTGACGTTCGATATGACTGCGGCTGACCGGGACAAGGGAACTCCGGCGGTAGAGGTGGAGTTGGCGGACCGCCAGGAACGAGTGACCATTGTCGATATTGCAGCCGTGGGAACGATCTACGATGGCGACCGGAAGGTCCTGTCGAAGGAGGTGCTGGCCCGGGTGAAGCTCGAGGCAAAGAAGCCGGTGGCGTCGCCCGACTTCAGAATTACGCAGCATGTCGACTACTTCCCGATTCGCGGCGGTCTGACGCCGATGCTGCCGATGAGCGCCCTCGTCGAGTGGACAGGCAAAGGCCCCGCTCCCCGCGAATTGTCAGTCTCTGAGTCGGTTGAAGATGTCACGCTGGCGACCTCGGCGCTCGATCGCGAGGTGCAGGCAGGCTGGAATGGCCGGTTTGTCACATGGGAGCGAGACGGACATCTGCACCCTGGGCACTATGTTTGGCGGGTGGCGATTCATGACGACCAGGGCAAGGTCTACTCGGCGGTGGAGCAGAAGGTGAACATCGAGAATCCGCGCGGGGCGGCGATCATGGCGAGCAGCCTGATTATCGGCAACTCTTGCTGGAAGAGCGTGAGCGCTGCGGGCGGCATGAGGCAGCGAAGCGAGCTCTCCGCCAAGGACGAGGAGCAGGTCCATTTCGCGATCGACCCGATGAAAGCTGGCGATTGCAGGGTAAGGCCGGTCTCGCCGGAGAGACTGACTTCAGCTGATCTGCTACGTACCTTTGTGCGGCTGTATCCGGCGGAGAAGTTGCGTAAGAAGGACGCGCCGGAGAGCTGGGCGGCGGTGTTTGTGCTGCGCTCGGAGACGGGAGCCGTCGAGGCACGGCGCGAGACGAAGTTCTTGGCTGACGGTGGGTCAGGATACCTGGCGTTTGTGGAGATGCCGCTGGGCGGAGACGGCGTTGAAACCGGGCCGCATACGCTGGATGTAGAGATGCGAGGGCCGGGAATTCATGGCGCACTGAAGCAGTCGCGGCAGATTTCGATCGCGCCGGTGGCGCACTAAGTTAGGATGACGGCTTTTGGGGTGAGGCTTCGCTCGGGGCGGGTTCGTAGAGTGTTGGAGGCTTGCGGCGCTTTTCCGGCTCGGAAGATGGGGCATCGTCGGGCTTCTCGGGTTGGCTGGTGGCGGCCTTCGCCGTAGGAGCTACCGGGCAGGCGGCTACAGACTTCTCCGTGAGGTTGGCGCAAGCGGGTGCGGGCTCTGACGTAGGAATTGTGGGGGCGGAGGTTGCCGTGCTCTGTAGCGGCTTGGCTGCGGTGATGGAATCTTGTTTCGCGGCGGGAGCCGTCGCCGGGTCGCCTACGATGCGGGCGGCGGCGGTCTGATCCTGCGTCTCGGGTTCGGTGTGGATCGTGTCTCCAACGATCTTGCCGTCTGCGTCGCTCGAACCCGGGGATGGGGATCTGCCGTTGAGAGCGTCCTTGATCTCTGCGAGGGAGAACCGCATGGTGGCGTTGGCAGGAGGCGGAGCCATCGCCTCCTCGATCTTCATCTCGGCAAGATCTTTGGGGGTAAACGCGGGCAGCTTGAAGAGCTCAACCGCCGGATCGTGAAGGGGCTTTTCGCCCTTGAACTGGGGCGGTGCCGGGATGTCGTGGATGACGGCGAGTGTGAGGCCGTCCGGAGATAAGGCGTAGTTCTGGCCGGCGCGCTGAATTGGGTTGGCCACGGCGCGGAGGAGTTGTTTGCCGTTGTACATCTGGATGACGCGAATCTCCTGCGCGGTGAGTTGCGACATGGAGGGCGTCTCCGAGCCGAAGACGTTCGACGTGGTGATGGTCCGGGAGAAGGCAAAGCGTCCTGCGCGAGGAGCCGAAGAGAAGGATGGGTAGGCCTGGGTGTCGGTGAAGTTAATTTGCCAGATGAGGTCGCCGCGGAGATTGAATCCGGCGAGGTCGAGGGAGTCGTCCGCGCCCCGGCAGCCGTAGGTGACGAACTCGCTGTGGCTGATGAAGGTGGGACGTGGATGACAGCTGGTGGGAAAGTCGCCGAGGTCTAAATCCTTCCCGGTGTACGTGATGAAGTGAAAGAGGACGCCGTCGCGGGATTCGTCGCGGGTCTCGAGGAAGCCTTCGGTGGTGAGCGGGATGCTGACGACCTTTTCGGTATGAACGCGGGCGGCAAGCTGCGCGATGATGTGGGTGGGATCGGGGTGAAGCAGGTGGATGAAGCTGATCTCCACCGGCAACTGATCGGTGGACGAGACCTTTGGATCGCGGCGTAGAAGACCGGTGGAACGGGTGGGAGCGGCGGAGGGAGTTGCGCTGGAACTCTGAGAGGTCGCGGGCGACGTTTGCGTCGATACCTGGAGCATGGGATCGATGACCGCGTGCGCCTTGGGCTTGACCGTCTCAATTGCCAGAAGGTCGTGATCGGCGGAGACGATGATGGCTTCAATGCGCCGGCTGAAGTGGAGGAACGGCTCCTGCGCGAAAGGTTTGGCGGCGAGGTTCTTGAGCGGAGAGAGGAGAGTGAGGGTGTCGCGGTTGCGGAGGAGGAAGTGACCGTCACCGAGGTCCCAGAGATACTGGCCCAGGTCGTGGAAGCGCCACTCAGTCGAGGCGAGTTCCTTTCCTGAAGGGATCTCGATCAGGACGGCTTTGACGGTGCGGTCTTCGTCGTCGGCGGGGCAGTCGGGAAGACGCTGCATGAGGCGGGAGATGCCGAAGGTGACAAGGAGATGCGTATTGTCGACGAAGTCGACGGTGAGCATGGTCGCGCCCTGCAGGAGATAACGCTCGGAGATGGTCTGGAAGCCGAATGGAGTGAGCTGGATGCGGTGGGGCGGGTTGGGATCGCGGGCGTGGGCTGCGGTAGTAGCGAGAAGCAAGAGCGCAAGGAGGATTTGGGTCGCACGTTGAGAAAGGGACTTCCGGATCAAAGGGTTCGAGCTGTATGGGGGGCGTGAACTCCCTCGGAGTCCTTCGACCGTGTTTGCCGCAAAAGCGCGCCAAACTCCGCTCAGGATAACGGAGCTGCTCTTGTTCGTGGGGTGGCGAGCGGCGATGGGGATTGGGAGCTGCATGGGTTCGGTGCCCAACGTTCTTTGATTACTGTTTCACATGATGGTGAGACGGGGATAGGGGTCAGATGGTCGCCACCGCAGGTTGTGAACATCGGCGACGGCGCTTTCGTAATGATACAAACGAGTGATTGCGGTCAGGCTCCATGCCGGATCCGAAGGGGAGAATAAAGTGCGCGTGACGATGCTGAACGGGGCGGTAAGGAAGAGTGTAGCGGCCGTGGCGATGGTGATGACGGCGATGGGTGCAGGCGCTCACGCGGCGGCTCAGAACGTGGCCGCAGCAGGAGGCGACGCGGCCACCAAGGTGTATCTGCCGATTCCCGGCTTCGATACGACATCGCTCGATACGAGCGTGGATCCTTGTAACGACTTCTACAAATTTGCCTGCGGGAAGTTCGCGGCGAACCATCCCATTCCGCCGGATCAATCTGGAGTCGACCAGTTCTACGCGCTGTACAACGTGAACACGCAGGCTCTGAACGGGATTCTGACGAAAGAGGCGGCGGGCGGGTCGGCCAGGTCGGCGGATGAACAGAAGATTGGGGACTACTACGCTGCGTGCCTGAACACCGACCTGATCGAGAAAAAGGGGCTCGCACCGATCGAGCCGCTGCTGGCGGAGATCGATGCGTTGAGCGACGGAATGCGTGGAAAGCTGGCCCTGCCCACACTAATCGGCAAACTGCAGCGGATGGGCTTAAACGTGTTCTTCAGCTTTGGCGAGCAGCAGGACTTCAAGGATGCGACCAAGCAGATTGCGATCGTCAGCCAGGGCGGACTCGGGCTGCCGGAGAAGGATTACTACCTGCGGACAGGCGCGAAGGACATCGAGATCCGCAAACAGTACGAAGAGCACATCGCGAAGATGCTAACGCTCGCCGGAACTCCGGAGGAGAAGGCAAAGAAGGATGCGACGGCGATCCTTGCGTTCGAGACGGCGCTGGCGAAGGGGTCGATGGGCGTGACCGAGATGCGCGATCCGGAGAAGATCTATCACCTCATGCCGATAGCGAAGTTCGAGACGAGCATCTCACCGGTGAACTTCGGACAGTTCTTGACGGCGATCCATTCACCTCAACTCACCGAGATCAACGACGCAACGCCGGACTTCTTCCCCGTCCTGGTGAGGGAGGTGAAGGCGACGGATATGGAGACGCTGAAGGCGTATATGCGTTACCAGGTGCTCTCGGCGAACGCGGGCCATCTCCCGAAGAAGTTCGACGACGAAAGCTTCGATTTCTTCGGGCGCAAGCTGAGCGGTCAACCAGAGCAGGAGGCACGCTGGAAGCGCTGCTCGAACGGCGTGAACGGAGCTCTGGGCGAAGCGCTGGGGAAGGTCTATGTGGACCAGTACTTTGCCGGGGACAGCAAGGCCAAGATGCTGGAGATGGTGCACGACATCGAGTCGGCGATGGAACGGGACATCGACTCGCTCGATTGGATGAGCGCGGCGACGAAGGTGCGAGCGAAGGAGAAGCTGCACGCGGTTGCGAACAAGATCGGTTATCCGGACAAGTGGCGTGATTACTCGTCGCTCAAGATTGCGCCAGACGATGCCGCTGGCAACTCGGAGCGGGCAACAGAGTTTGAGAACGACCGGGAGCTGAACAAGATTGGCAAGCCGGTGGACCACAGCGAGTGGGGGATGACTCCGCCGACGGTAAATGCCTACTACGATCCGAGCATGAACGACATCAACTTCCCTGCCGGCATTCTGCAACCTGCGTTCTACGACAAGAGCCAGGACGATGCGGTGAACTATGGCCACATCGGCGCGGTGATTGGGCACGAACTGACGCATGGGTTCGACGATGAGGGGAAGAAGTTCGACGCGAAGGGAAACCTGAGCGACTGGTGGACCGCTGACGACACGAAGAAGTTTGAGGCAAGGACGGACTGCCTGGTGAAGGAGTATGGCGGATTCACGGCTGTCGACGACGTCAAGGTAAACGGCAAGCTGACACTGGGCGAAAATACGGCGGACAACGGCGGCCTGGTACTCGCATACATGGCTTATCTCGAGCGCGCGAAGGCGAACGGTGTGGACCTGATGGCGAAGAAGGATGGCTACACGGAGCCGCAGCGCTTTTATATCGGCTTTGCTCAGAACTGGTGCGAGAATGCTCGGCCGGAACAGGTGCGGAACCAGGTGCTGACGGATGGGCACTCGCCGGACCACTTCCGGGCGAACGGAGCGATTGTGAACCAACCGGGGTTTGCAGCGGCGTTCAGCTGTAAGAAGGGCGCTCCGATGGTGCCAGCAGATAGCTGCAGGGTCTGGTGAAGAGGCAGGGTATAGGGGTAGGGTTTAGGGTGTAGCGGCAAAGACGGTGATTTTCTACACCCTATTCCCTATCCCCTACACCCTGTTCTTCTGTGCGAGAGTTGAAAGATGCATGGAAAGAGCAGGGCTTTAGGTTTTGGCGCTTGTATGGCAGCGAGCGCGTTGTGGGGCTGCGGATTTTTCTTTGGCAAGATTGCGCTGCGCGAGATGTCGGTTGGTCACATGGTGCTCTACCGGTTTGCGTTCGCCGTGCTGGCGATGCTGCCGCTGCTGGTGACGCATCCCCCAAAGTTCAACCGCCGGGAGTGGGGTGTGCTGCTGGTGGCTTCCTTTCTGGGGGTGCCGGTGCAGTTTCTGCTGCAGTTTTATGGACTGTCGCTGACGACGGTGTCTCACGCCTCGTTGATGGTGGGAATGATGCCGGTGATCCTCGCGGTGGGTGCGGCAGTGTGGGCGCATGAGCGCATGGACCTGGTGGGATGGCTGGCTCTGGTCGGCTCGACTTGTGGAGCGGCGTTGATTGCGCTGGGGCATGTTTCCGGCGGAGGTTCCAGCCTGGCGGGTGATCTTTGCGTGGTGGCGTCGCTGGCGATTGCGCTCTTCTGGATTTTGGCAAACAAGCATTTGATGGAGACCCACGGTCCTATTCAAGTAACGGTGTATGGGCAGGCTCTGGGGACGGCGATGCTCGCCGTATGGGTTCCCCTGCAGTACGGCATGCCCCCGGTGATGGGTATCTCATGGAGGGCGTGGGCAGCGCTTGCGGCCAGTGGAGTGCTTTGCACGGCAACAACGACGCTACTGTGGAACTGGGGCATGACACAGGTGCCCGCGTCACAGGCGGGCGTGTTGCTGAATATGGAGCCGCTGATGGGATCTCTTCTTGGGGTATTCGTGCTGGGCGAGAGATTAGGGCCAAGCGCGTGGGCAGGCGGAGGCTTGATCCTGGCGTCGGCGGTGACTCTGACCACGCGGTCGAAGACTCGGGTGAGAGAGCAGATGCCGATTACTTAGCTCTCATCGCGACCGGTTGCGATGAGGGCTGCAATAGACTTGGGGGCATGAGCGTTGCGGCGGCGATCGATCGTTTTGAGAGAGTGCTGAAATCGCTGCACTGGACACGCGGCTTGCGAGCGGGAGTAGCCGTAGCCGGAGCTATGATCGTCTGTAACCGGCTTGGGCTGCCGATGGGATGGGCGGCGCTGGGCGGCTTCGAAGCAGTTCTGGTCGATAACGGCGGCCCGTACCGGTCTCGGCTGGAGACGATGGCGACGCTGCTGGCAGGCGGCAGCCTGGTCTGCGTGATCGGCGCGATGGTGGGTGGGAGCCTTTGGCTTGCGGTCATAGTGACGGCAGCGGTCTGTTTTTCGGCGACGTTCGCGCGGGTGGCGTCGGAGCGGATTGCCTCGACGAGCGTGATCATCCTGGTGCTGTACTTCGCGGGCTTTGGCGGGACCGACCACAGCTTTGCGCATGCCTGCGCGGCGGCGCTGGAGTTTGTGCTGGGCGGTTTGTGGGCGGCAGCCCTGAGCCTGGTGCTGTGGCCGGTCGACCCGTTCCGGCCAGCACGGCGGGAGGTGGCCGAGTGCTACACGGTGCTGGCGGAGTTCTCCGGAAAGATGCTGGTGGAGGAGTGGTCTGGCGATGCCAATGACGGCGCGGCCGCCGAAGAGCGGCGCATCAGCCTCGAGCACACCGGGCACTTTCAGCGGGCGATGCGGCTGCAGATGGAGAAAGCGCGGCACGCGGTAGGCCGGGTTCCGGCGCGGATGACCGCCCGGACGGTACGGGCGCGCAACCTGACCGTGCTGCTCGAAACGGCAGACATGCTCTTCGCGATCACGATGCGCTGGCGGGAGCTGGCAGAGGTGGCCGACGATCCCGCTTCCTTCGCGGCGGTGCGCGAGGCGGCCCGATGGCTGAGCGGGGCGGAATGGGCGATCTCGCGCGGCCTCAGGCAGCGGCCCGGAGACGGAGCGGCCTCCTATACGCCAGAGGGATCGCACTCCATGGAGCATGTGCAGCCGCGGCTGAAGCGACCACGATGGCCGTTCGCGAAGGGCACGACGCGAGCGCATCTGGCGACGGATGAACGCGATGCGCTCGAGAATGTGCAGATTGCGTTTGAGGCAGTGAGAGCAGTGTGGAGCGGGGTCGAGCTACGTGTGGGTGGAGCGGCGGCCAGATGGGAGATGATCGCGCAGGACTCTGAGGAGCCGGCTGTAGCTTCTGAAAAAGACCGCGCGACGCAATATCGCTGGGTGGATGCACTGCGTGCAAACTTGACGTTTGACTCGGTCATGATGCGGCACGCGCTGCGGATGGCGGTAGTGGGAGGCGTCGACATTCTGCTGATGCGGTTGACCCATGTGCGGCATGGGTCGTGGCTGGCTATGACGTCGATTATCGTGTTACAGCCGTATGGCTCGGGCACGCTGCGGCGCGGGATGCAGCGTGTGGGTGGGACGATCGCGGGCGGCGCACTGGCGGCTGTACTCGCAACGGCGATTCATGGGCAGGCGGGATTGATCGCGGTGCTGGCGGTGGTCTCAGCTCTGACCCTGGCGACCTATGCGGTGAACTACGCTTGGTACTGCTTCTTTCTGACGCCAACGTTTGTGCTGATGTCGATGCCGTACTTCCGGGACTGGAGCTATGCCGGAGTGCGAATGGCGAATACGGTGCTTGGTGCACTGGTTGCAGTGCTGGCCATGCGGCTTCTCTGGCCGGAACATGAGCACCTGGAACTGGGGCGTTTGCTGGGGCGAGGAGCGAGCGCGGACGCGGGCTATCTGCGGGCGATGATTCGTTACTGGCAGACGAGCGGGCAGGAGCGACCGGCGGCAGAGCGGCAGGTATTGGCCCCGGCGCGGCGGCTTTCGGGCCTCGCGATCAACGACGCGGAGGAGTCGCTGGATCGCATGATGCTGGAGCCGGGGTTCGGCAAACAGGCAACGTCGGGAGACATCCAGACCGAGGCGTTGACGTTTGTGACGTATCTACGAAGACTGATGCGCGTGGCAACGACTCTGACGACGGTGGGCTCTGGCGGCGAGCGGACCATTGGTCGAGTGGAGTCCATGATCGCGCGCCTCGAGCGGGTGAGCGCCGCGTTGCTTGGGACCGAAGTGCTGACGGGCGCGGCGGCTTCAGGCGGAGATCTCGCGGGCGACGATGATGGGCAGCCGGGCTCCGTGGAAGAGCAACAGATGCGAAGAATGGAGCGACAGGTAGGAGTGTTGGAGAGAACTGCGGCGGAGTTGATGGGGAAGGCGGTGGGGTAAAGCCAACGTCCTCATCCCTCCTGCGTCGTCTGATGCGGCGCGTGATATTCTCCGGGCACTATGGCGAAGATGTGGATGGGTTCCCTGCTGGTTCTTGCTGGCAGCGTCGCTGCCGCAGCGCAGACGGCGATTGCGCCGGTTGAGAGCACGATGATCCGGTCTGTCGACACGCAGAACCGCGAGGCTGTGGCGCTGCTGGAGAAGATCGTCAACATCAACAGCGGGACGATGAATATTCCCGGCGTGATCGCGGTGAAGGACGAGATCGAGCCTCGGCTGCGCGGGCTTGGGTTCAAGACGAAGTGGATGCCAATGGACGATGCCCACCGCGCCGGCGATCTGGTGGCGGAACATCCGTGCCCGCTCGGCGATGGCAACTGCGGCAAGCGGATGCTGCTGATCGGTCACATGGACACGGTCTTCGAGAAGGACAGCAGCTTCCAAACCTACACCATGATTCCGGACGGTACGGGAAATGTCGCGACGGGGCCCGGGGTGAACGATATGAAGGGCGGCCTCGTGGTGATGCTGGTCGCGCTGGGAGCCATGCAGTCTGCCGGCGTTCTGGACACGGCGGAGATACGAATTGTCCTGAGCGGGGATGAAGAGCGGCATGGCGATCCGATCGCGATAACGCGCAAGGACATGATCGACGCGGCGAAGGTAAGCGATGTGGCGTTCGAGTTCGAGAGCGGCGTGCGGCGCCAAGGGGTGGACACGATCAGCATCTCGCGGCGGAGTTCGGTGACCTGGCACCTGGATACAACGGGAAAGAGCGGCCACTCCTCACAGATCTTCTCGGACAACATGGGAGCCGGGGCGATCTATGAGATGACCCGGATTCTCGATGCCTTCCGGGCGCAACTGCCGGAGCCGGGGCTAACGTTCAACGTGGGTCTGATGCTTGGAGGAGCGACGGCGGAGTTGAATGAGTCGAAGCTGGGGGGCCGTGCAACCGGCAAGGCGAACGTGGTGCCGCCCACAGCAATCGCCATTGGCGACATACGGACGCTGGATAACGGCCAGAGCGAGCGCGTGGAACAGAGGATGCGCGAGATCGTCGGCAAACATCTGCCACGGACCGGAGCGACGATCTCCTTCGACGAGGCTTACCCGGCGATGCCGGTAACCGAATCCGGGCACGACCTGGTGAGGCAGTTAAATGCTGTGAACGCGACGCTGGGATTCCCACCGATGCCAGAGCTTGACCCCATGCTGCGCGGTGCTGGGGATATCTCGTTTATCGCGCAGTATCTTCCGGGGCTGGTAGGGACAGGGGCGATGGGTGAGGGCTCGCACGCGGAGGGCGAGATCGTCTATCTGGACTCGATTGCGAAGCAGGCGAAGCGGAGTGCGCTATTGATGTACCGGTTGAGCCAGCAGAAATAGGCTGAAGATCCCAATTGTGCCGCGAGCGAGTTATCAATCGACTATCGCCTGCTCCAGCGCCTGGTAGCGGGTGATGCGCTTCGCGGCGAACACGATCAACCAGACTGCAGCGGCGAGAAAGACCGCGTTGCTGATCCGCATCCAAAGCAACTCGCCGACCAGCGGCCTCTGAGTGAACGCATGAATGCCGTACCCCAGCGCGCCTCCCGCTGCGAGGCTTAGTGTATGCAGCGCGCTCCATCTGGCTTTTCGCGAAAAGAACGTGAGCAGGATAAGGAAGACCGCGTCAATCGCGAGCATCGCACCCACCGAACCCCAACCCCACTTCGGCGGTGTGTACAGGACGCCCAGGCCCAGCACGAACGCAGCGACTCCGGCGATCAGTGGGCTCGGCACTATACCGTCGGTGATTCGCGATCTCCTGACCGGAATCAGGAACGCAGACGCGATCAGCAAGATGCTCAGCCCTGCCGCGCTAACAAGCTGCGGCCTGGACGCCACGAAGTGGTTCTGCTTGAGCCCAATCCCGAAGTTTGCGGCTGAACCTAGCACGAACACGAAAGCGACCACCGAACTACCCACTCGCCCCAGCCACGGAGTTTCAGCCTCGGCAGGAAACAACGCCTCCACCAGCGCAATCGAAACGCCCATGCTCCAGAATGTGTGGAGGTTGAACATCAACAACGTCCACCAGCCTCCGATGCCCAATGCCGGAAGATAGGCATGGTCAAGCAGGTGCATATGCATCTTCAGATAGTCGTGGTTAAACAGAGACTGCGTCACCAGGCCTTCGGCGATCGACGCGTAGGCCGCGCCCAGCACCAGCATCATCGGCCAGCCGCGGCCCGTTCGCCGTCCCGCTTCGCGAATCAGTACCGCCGCGCCACCGTACGCCGGAGCCAATACGATTAACGCTGGCAGCAGCTTGAGCGGCAGGTCTCCCAGCAGATACTCCGCCACCACCGGAGCCACGAAGAACAGCGTAATCACCGCAGACAGCTTGCTCTTGGATGCGGCCATCATCGTCTCCTTGCATTCGTGAAGCGAATGAAGCGGCGCCTCTATCAGCCGTGCCGCAGGCAGGCTTGAACCGCCTGCTTGAAGAAGGCCAGGTACTCGGGCTTTGGCATACCTGCCCGGAGCCTGGAGGCGTGTTCGTCATCGGGCCAGTGGCTCTCGTCCTCGAAGAGCCGATGGTAACCCTCGCCAATCTCCGGGTCTCCCTGCGTGAACTCGTCGCCCAGGCGCATCCACCGTGCAACCACCGCCCGGCCCTCCTCACTGTCCGGTGGCACCTGATGATCAAGCGCGTGTTGTATGTCGACGAACAAAGCCTGCCATCGCGCACCGATCTCTTCCTTCTGTTCAGGTGTCAGGGCTGCACGCCGCTCCCGAAGCGCCTCCAAGGCCTTCGGGCTGTAGTACCTTTCTGTCCAGTCTGTGGCTTCTTGCATTTGTATCTCCTTCAGAATGGTCTGGTAGAGGAGCCACTCGGATTCCGCGGGGTTCTGTGCGCGTCGTTGTGCGTGTTCGATGGCACGCAGGATGCGGTCCAGGCCGCCGCGCCGTTCACGCAGCGCCGCACTCTGTCGTGCGAGCGTGACCGTCAGCGGTTCTGCGCCACGACCGGTTGGTGTGTTCAGCAGCGCGGCGATCTCGCGCAATGAAAGACCCAGGTACCGCAACACGAGAATCCGCTCCAGGCGACCGAGATCCTCGTGACAATACAGCCGATAGCCTCGCTCCGAACGATGCGCCGGAGACAGCAGCTCGAGCCCGTCGTAGTGATGCAATGCCCGCACAGTAACGCCGGCGAGCTTTGCGAACTCCTTGATGCGGAAAGTGCTCATGGTTCTCACCTTGAAAATCTTGGAGCATGACGTAAGGGTAGGGTCAAGCGCTTTCGAAGATTCCCAATCGAAAGTCGGCTTGGCGGCAGACGCTAAGCAACCGAGATCGTGGTCTCCAGCTTTCGAGCGCTGCGGTGCCAGCTTGTTACAAGAGCACCGCCCGCGATGATCAGCCCGAGGCAGAGACCGATCCACAGGCCCACCGCACCGAGCTTGAAGTGAAAGCCCAGCAGAACGCCGACGGGTAAGCCGATCAGCCAGTATCCGATGAGATGGACGAAGAGGCCGATGTGGGTGTTCCCTGCCCCGCGCAGAGCGCCGGTGGCCGTGATCTGGACGCCGTCGAAGAACTGGAAAGCGGCAGCGACGAGAAGCAGAGGAACGGCGGCGGCGATGACAGCGGGGTCTACGGTGAAGGCGCGGGCGATGAGGTTCGGCACCAAGATCAGGACAGCCGAAGCGCAGAGCATGAAGGCAGCACCAAGACCGATGGAGCTCCAGCCGGCGGCGCGGGCCTCTTCTGGAGACTTGCGGCCGATGGCCTGACCGACGCGCACAGAGGCTGCCGCCGAGATTGCGAAGGGCACCATGAACGTGATGCTGGCGACGTTGAGGGCGATCTCGTGGCCGGCCAGCGGGAGTGGGCCGAAGGTTCCGATCAGATAGGTGACCGCGCCGAAGATGGAGATCTCGACGAAGATCTGCGCGCCGACGGGAGCACCGAAGAGGGTGAGCTCGCGGAGGCGGCTGTACTCGATGCGGCGCGTGACGGAACGCAGGCCGTAGGCGTGTTTGCGGTCGAAGTACAGGATGGCAAGAAGGAAGAAAAGCGCGAGATAAAGGCGAGCGAGCGCGGTAGAGATGGCCGCGCCGACGACTCCTTGGCCTGCGAGAGTGAGCGGACCCCACTGGTGCGGGAAGAGGAAGGCCCAGTCCAGCAGCGCGTTGACGACGTTGGCGGTGACCAGGGCGATCGCGATGGACCTGGCGTGGTCGAAGGCCTGAAGGTAGCGGCGAAACGTGAGCGCAAGGATGAGTGGAGGCGTGCCCAAATTGAGGACTCGGAGGAACGTGACTGCCTGCGAGCGGATGATGGGGTCGACAGGGAAATATGCAAGGCCGAAGGAGGCGGCGTGGACGACCGCCATGAGGATAGCGATGAGAATGGCGGAGAGTACGAGCCCGTGGAGGAGCCAGCGATTGGCCTCGCCGAACTTGCCGGCACCGTGGGCTTGCGAAAGGTAGGTATCGAGGCCAAGCAGGACGCCGCCGATGCCGAAGGCGATGGTGTTGTAGAGAACTTGCGCGAGGGCGACGGCGGAGATGGTGATCGCCGGGTGAGGCAGGTGGCCGACCATGATGGTGTCGACGACCGCCATGAACATCCATCCGACCTCGGCCAGGATGAGCGGCAAGGCGAGGGCCAGTACGGAACGGATTTGGGGGCGGATGGGGAGCATGGAAGTGGGTGAACTTCCATGATAACCGCCGCTGCTCGACGGGCTGACCTAGAGGACGGTGAGTTTGTGGAGCTTGATGCTGCGGACGGTCTGGAAGCCAAGTCTGAGGTAGAGATTGACGGCGGTGGAGTTGGTCGCGGTCACATGCAGCCAGGAGACGATGCCCTGCTGGCGATGGCGGCAGGCTAGATGCCAGAGAAGATGGGCGGCGTAGCCTTTGCCGCGATGGGCGGGGTGGGTGCAGAGGCCGCTCATCTCGGAGTAGCCGGGGAAGACGAGGCGCTCGCCGCCCATGGCGATGAGCTCGTCAGTTTCGGCGGAACGGATGCCAAAGTAGGAGCCCATCTCGCAGGTGCGAGGACGGAAGAAGCCGGGGAAGGCTATGTCGGTTAAGGCGACCATCTCGGGGGCGTGGGTGCAGTCGAGTGGGAGGATGCCGGGATAGGGTGGCGGCAGTTCAATTTCAGGCGGCAGGATCATCTGCAGAACGTCGATGGTGGTCTCGACGGCAAGCTGCGCGGCGGCGCAATCAGCTTCGCCAAGAGCTGTCGCCCAGACGTATTCGGCCGGCGCGAGAAGGGAGCGGAGGTCGCGCAGGGCCTCTGTTGTAGGAGTCGCGATTGCGGCGAACGGGGCGACTGCAGAGGGATAGCGGACTGCTTCGCCTGAAGTGATGGCGAGATGCGCGTGGGTGGTCTGGAGCGCGGTTAGGACGGGATTCAGGAACATTGGTTCGGGCAGGGGCATTTGTCTTCGATGACGTGCGGAGTGTAAAGGTGCGGCGGGTGGAACAGCAACGGCGAGTGCAAGAGTGAGATGCGGGGATTCTTCGCTTTGCTCAGAATGACGGCAAGGACGAGCAACGGCAACAGCGAAGAGCGAGAAGCAGATCCTCCGACTTCGTCGAAGGATGACAAAAATAGAGCCGAGGTTTGGTCTATTGCGGGGTGGTCTATTGCGGGGTGATGATCCCTCCTACGGGAAGACTGGTGGGCAACGAACCGGGGCGGCGGAGGTGCATAGCTTCCGCGGTCATATCGGTGTATTTGAGGCCAGCACCGGTGTTGAAGAGGACGACGCGATCGGTGGGAGTGAGTTCACCGGTGGCGAGGAGTTGGTCGTAGGCTGCGGTGGCGGCTGCGCCTTCGGGCGAGAGGAAGATACCCTCGTGCTTTGCGTAGTCAAGGATGCTGGCGAGAATGGTTGCGTCGTCGAGGGCGAGGGCTTTGCCGCCTGAGGCGCGGACGATGTCGAGGATGATGCTATCGCCGTAAGGCTTGGGGACGCGTAGGCCGGAGGCGAAGGTGGCAGCGTTCTGGAAGAACTCGCTGGCGGGTTTGCCTTCGTCGAAGGCGCGGGCGACGGGAGCGCAGCCCGAGGCTTGCAGGGCGTACATCTTCGGCCGTTTTCCTGTGACCCAGCCGAGGGTCTCCATCTCTTCGAAGGCCTTCCACATGCCGATCAGCCCGACGCCGCCGCCGGTGGGATAGAAGACGGCGTCGGGGTAGGTCCATTGCAGCTGTTCGACGAGCTCATAGCCCATGGTCTTCTTGCCCTCGACACGAAACGGTTCTTTGAGGGTGGAGATGTCAAACCAGGTCTCTTCGGCGGGGGTGTTTGCATCACGCTGCGACTTGATCTGTTCGCCGACGAGACGGGCGCAGTCAGAGATGAGGCCGTCGACCATGTGGACATCGGCTCCGTAGACGACGCCTTCGAGGTAGTTGGCGAAGGGGACGTCCTGCGGCATGTAGATGTGGGCAGCAATGCCGGCGGCGGCGGCGTAGGCGGCGAGCGCCCCGGCTGCGTTGCCAGCGGAGGGTACGGCGAGGTGTTTGAGGCCGTAATGCTTCGCCATGGTCACCGCGAGCGAGAGGCCGCGCGCCTTGAAGGTGCCGGTGGGGTTCGCGCCTTCTTCCTTGATGAAGAGGCCGGGATAGCGCTTGCTTTGGAGCATGGGTGTCCAGCCTTCGCCGAGAGTGACCGGGGTTACCTCAGGCAGAACGCTGGCGTAGCGCCACATGCCGAGCGACGTGGACGACGCGGCGGCACGGGCGGCAGGATCTTCGCGATGGGCGGAGCGCTTGAGGGCGTCCATGTCATAACGGACGTAAAGCGAGCCAGCGCAGAGGGGGCAGAGGCTCTGCGGGGTGGTGGCAGGGATGTGATGGTGGCAGCGGGAGCACTCGAGGAAGGCGATCTGGGGCATCTCTCTATGCTACCTACTCGAAGCGCGGATTGAACTGCCGCTACTTCAAGGTGGAGATGGCCTGCAGTTCGCGTACCGCCACTTCATGCGGCAGCGGAGCATAGCCAAGCGCGGAACACTGTTTCTGCCCGGAGGTCAGCATCCAGTTCAGCAGGTCCGCAAGGGCCGTCCGCTCCTGTGAGTCCGAGACCTGTTCCGGAACCATGATCCAGGTAAAGGTGCTGATGGGATACGCATTTTTACCGGGAGCGTTGAGGATCGACAGTGGCAGGCTTTGATTGGCGGTGACCGGCACTCCAGCCGCCGCAGCTGTGATGCTGGCGAGATCCGCCTTGATGAATTGCCCTGCGGAGTTCTTTACCGCCGCATAGTTGAGCTGATGCTGGATGGCAAAAGTCAGTTCCACATAGCCAATGGAGTGCTCTGTCTTCTTGACCAGCTCGGCCACGCCTTCGTTGCCTTTGGCACCAGAGCCCACCGGCCATGCCACATGCGGTCCCGCTCCCACGGAGCTCTTCCATTCAGGGCTGGCCGCAGACAGAAAGCTCGACCAGACAAAAGTGGTTCCGCTGCCCTCCGAGCGATGGATAACGGCGATCTCCGCGTTGGGCAGCTTCAGTGCGTGGTTGATCGCACGGATGCGGGGATCGTTCCACTTGCGGATCGCGCCGGAGTAGATTCCGGCCAGCACCTCTGGAGTCAGGTTCAAATCCCGCCCGGCCCCGGGAAGGTTATAGATCGGCACCACTCCTCCCAGCACCGTCGCAAATTGACGAACGTGGGCGCTATGGGAATCCTGGTCGCTCAAAGGCATATCGGAAGCCGCAAAGTCCGCCTTACCGCTTGTCAGCATCTGCAGGCCAGCCTCTGAACCGTTCGCGTCATAGCTTACGTTCTGGCCGGACGATTCAAACCATCTCTGATAGAGCGGAGCGGGAAATGTAGCTCCAGCACCATGAAGGGCCACGGCGTGTGCGGTGCTCCCCACAGCCGGCGCACTGGCTGCACCTGACTTCACCACGCTGAGGAGATGCGAGGCGACCTGGTCGGCAAGATCGTCCGCAACGCCGCTCATGGAAAAACGGCTGGGAGTGACCAGGTAAGACCAGAGGGGCTGGCCACCAGCGTCCACCAGTTCCACAGAGAGGTAGCCCTGGTAGTTGACGCTGCTCACGCTGTGCGAGCGCGGATTGAGTGAGACCCTGCCGCTGGCCCAGAGAGTCGAAGTACCCCGCAAAACGGCGTCCGAAGCCTGAGCGGCGGTAACGGCGTGCAGCCGGCCGCTCTTGTTCAGGCGCTCGGCGATTCTCTCTTGCATCGCCCGGGCCTGGGGGCCGTTGCCCAGAGCCGAGATCTGTATCGTGCGAATGCCGCTCAACGTCTCTGGCGTCTGCGCGGGTGCCGACAGTCCGAACGCGAGCGCGAGCGCGACGATTGCCAGCCGGCGCAGGATACATACATTGTTGCAACCTGGAAAGGAAGTGATGCAGGGCGCAGATGACGACGGTCGCATGGTGGAACTATAGACTCCGCCAGTGGATTGCCGCATGCAAGAGATTTCTTGATGAAAATCGCTGCATACCGCGCCGAGTTCCAACGATGACCTCTCCTTCGCTTTGAAGGAGAGGTCATCGTTGGCTGGGATTCATCGTTCAAAGCCCACAGCACAACGTATTGGACGCGCTACTTCGCTGCGGGTACTTCGTGGTGTCCGCCGAACTGAAAACGCATCGCCGAGAGCAGCTTATCGGAGAACAAGGAGTTGCCCCGCGAGCTGAAGCGCTCATAGAGAGATGCGGTGAGAACCGGGGTAGGTACGCCTTCGTCGATTGCGGCCTTGATCGTCCAACGGCCTTCGCCGGAGTCGGAGACGCGGCCGCCGAACTTCGACATCTCCGGGTCGTCGATGAGAGCGGTCGCGGTGAGATCGAGGAGCCACGAAGCGATGACGCTGCCGCGACGCCAGACTTCGGTGATCTCGGGGAGATCGAACTCGTACTGATAGTGCTCCGGATCGCGCAAGGGCGTGGTCTCGGCATCAACCTCGTGGACGTGCTTTCCTATGTTTGCGGCCTTCAGCACGGCAAGGCCTTCCGCATAAGCGGCCATCATGCCGTACTCGATACCATTGTGCACCATCTTGGTGAAGTGGCCCGCGCCGTTGGGGCCGCAGTAGAGATAGCCATCCTCAGCGGTGCCGACGCCGGTCGGGCGGCCGGGGGTGCGGTCGATGGTGCCAGGGCCGGGGGCGATGGTCTTGAAGATAGGGTCGAGGTGCTCGACGATCGCTTTGCTGCCGCCGATCATCATGCAATAACCGCGCTCGAGGCCCCAGACGCCGCCGCTGGTGCCAACGTCGACGTACTCGATGCCCTTCTCGGCGAGCATCTTCGCGCGCGCAATATCGTCAATGTAATAGGAGTTGCCGCCATCGATGAGGATGTCGCCGGGTTCGAGGTGCGGGGCGATCTCTTCGATGGTCTGCTCGACGACGCCGGCAGGAATCATCAGCCAGATAGCGCGTGGCTTGGCCAGCTTGCCGATCAGGTCCTCCATCGACGAGGCACCGGTGACGCCGTCTTCCTTCGCGAGATTCGCGACCGTCTCCGCACTTCTGTCGAACACGACGCACTCGTGGCCGTTCTTCGCGAGACGTTTGACCATGTTCGCGCCCATTCTGCCGAGCCCTACCATTGCAAGTTGCATATCTTCTCCTTGATTTCGTTGTAGATGATTAGAACGCAAGATGGCATTCACGGCGTGGCCGAATTGTAAAAATATTGCGCCGCTTCGCCTCGACAGGAAGCGTTCCCAAACCGGTCCGTAAGCCGCACCTGGGCCTTCGAGCTATCAATTGGCTCGATTGGGCAGAAATAACGCAATTTTTTAGGGCGCAACGGGGCGGCGGTCCGGAAGATCGCTAGCGCGTCACTTCAGAGCAACTGCTAATGGGCTTTGAGCCAGCGGCGCGCGGTGAACTCGGTCGCGATGCTGGCGGAGAGAAGGATGAGGCTGATGGTGAAGGCGCTAACCACCCAGCCGATCTCCATGCGGCCCTTGAGCATGAACCTGTCGAGCAGGGCCAGCACGAGGACGAGCACAGCCGCCTCGGCAAAGAACGCCGAGCAGCGATGCGAGGAGATGGCGATGAAGTCGATGAGCGCGGAGGAGGTCTTCTGCGGGGTTCCGTCGCCGCCTGCGGGGAGCAGGACCAGACGCGGCCCGGTCGATGCAGCAACTTCAGAAGACGGTTGTGGACCAAGAGGAGATGAAGATTGACTCCGTAAGGAGTTTGCAACGTTTTTGTGAAACATAAGCTAGCCTTTGTGAAGCCTGCCTCTAGGATCGCCCGGACCTGTGTGAATGTCGAGTTAACATCCGGTAAATGCATGATTATGCGTCGCTTATGAATATGTATCCGCTCCGGATGAGACAATTTAGAGGTGAGTGAGCAAAAGTTACCGCGAATGATCGCGATCGATGTAGACGGCACGCTGCTGGGTGCCGAGGGCAAGGTGAGCCCCCGGAACAGGGCAGCGTTGCAGGCGGCGAACGAGGCCGGGATCAATGTGGTGATCGCGACCGGGCGGCGTCACTCCTATGCCATGAAGGTACTGCGCAGCCTCGATCTGCATGGCGAGCAGGCGCTTGTGAGTTCGAACGGAGCGGTGACGCGAACTGTGGGAGCGAGGCTGATCGACCGGACGTTCCTGCCGCTCGAGACTTCGCTGTGGCTGTGCAAACAACTAGATGAGTTTCGGAATGCGCTAGTGGTGACCTTCGACATGGTGCAGCCGGATGGCGAGGATGCGCGCGGCGCGCTGGTCGTCGAGGAGTTGGAAGACCTGCACGGCAGCATCGGCAAGTGGATGGAGGCGAACTCCGCTTACATCGAGCAGGCGGTTCCAATCGAGAATGTGCTCCAGCGCGAGGGTGAGAAGGGCAATGCTCCGATCCAGATGATGGTGTGCGGACGGATCGAGCGGATGCGGCGGGCCGAGGCCCGTCTGCTTGAAGATCCGAGCGTGTTTATGGCGGAGGTCTCCTCACCGGAGTTGCGCGCAGATGCGAAAGTGACGCTAAGCCGTACCGAGTATCCTGACCGCGACCTGAGCCTGCTGGATATCTTGCCGGCGGGGTGCTCGAAGGGCGTCGCGCTGCTGCGGCTGGCGGCCTCGATGGGCATTGAAGCTGACGAGATGATGGCGATTGGGGACAACTGGAACGATCTCTCGATGCTGGAGATCGCGGGCTGGCCGGTGCTGATGGGGAACGCTCCGCAGGACCTGAAGGAGATGGCGCGGGCGCGGGGATGGGCGATCGGTGGACATCATCTGGAGGACGGGGTGGCCGACGCGATCGACGAGGTACTTTCGTTGCAGAGGACGGAAGATGAGTACGATGCGCGGGCCCTGAGTGGTAGCCTGTGAGCGTGAAGTTCTCCGCGACAAAGATGGGTTTGGCCGTGATGGTAGCGGCGACTTCCCTGCCCTGCGTAGCTAGGGCGGCGGAGCATGTAACGCTGCGGAACGGCTTCGAGATGGACTGCGCGCGGCGCGAGATCGTCGCGGGCGGTCGCATGAGGCTGTTCCTGATGCCGACCTCGGCGGTTGCTATCGCGGCGGATTCGAGCTACATCGACGTCGCTTCGGATGCGGTAGTTCGATCTGAGACGATTCCCGATCCCGTATTTGCGGCAGAGCCGGTCAGCAAGTCTGGAGTGAAGCAAACCAGTAAGGCTTCCGCTGAGCCAACGAAGGCCGAGATGCACACAATGCTGGCGAGCGCGGGCAGTCAGCACAATATCGACGAGGACCTGCTGGCCGCAGTCGTGAAGGCGGAAAGCGGCGGAAAGACCTACGCAGTTTCGCGGACGGGCGCGCGCGGGTTGATGCAGTTGATGCCGGGAACGGCGAGCGCGATGGGCGTGGATGACGCGTTCCGTCCGGAGCAGAATATTGCGGGTGGCACGGCGTATCTGGACCGGCTGCTGGTGCGATATCACGATGATGCGACGCTGGCGTTGGCCGCTTATAACGCTGGGCCGGGGGCGGTGGACAAGTACCACGGAGTTCCGCCGTATCGTGAGACGCGCGCGTACGTGGCTCGGGTGATTGGCGAGTTCAATCGCAGGAAGCTGGCTGCGCGAGCGGCCGCATCTCAGGTAGCAGGACTTCGATAGGGACGATAGCCCTAAAACGACAAGAGCCGAGGCGCGGAGAGCGACGGCTAATTAAGCCTGGGGATGGAATGAAGAATCGCAGTGGGATCTCGTGGTTTGCGGCGCTGATTGTTTTGGTGCTGGTGGTGCTGATCTTCCGGGGAAGAATCCACTTCGATTGGGCGGCTTTCTGGTCGGGGTTGAAGCATGTGGATTGGCGGCCAATTACGGCCGGAGTGGCGCTGGTCTACGCGACGTACTGGATGCGGTCGGCGCGGTGGGCGGTGCTCGTCAGGCCCACAAAGCATATCGGACTGTTCGCAACCGTCGCCTCGCAATTCATCGGCTTCACGGCGGTGGGGTTGTTTGGGCGGCTGGCTGATCTGACGCGTCCCTACCTGATTGCAAAGAAGGTGGAGCTTTCGCTGAGCTCGCAGATTGCGGTGTATACGATCGAACGAATGTTCGACCTGGGCTCAGCCGCGATGATCTTTTCCGCCGCGTTGGCGTTCACTCCGAAAGACATGCCGCACCATGAGGTCTTCGTCCGGACGGGGCTGTTTAGTCTGGCGGGGACGCTGGTGCTGGCCGTCTTCGCGCTGGTGGTGCGGTTGGCCGGCGGGGCAGTCGCAGCGTTCGCGCGGGGTGTGCTGGGACGTGTCTCGAAGGGCGCTGCAGAGAGCCTCAGCGACAAGATCCTCGAGTTTCGCAATGGTCTGAATGCGCTGTCTTCGTTTGGCGAGTTTGCTGTGGTCACGGTGATCTCGCTGGTGATGTGGGCAGGAATTGGGCTGGCTTACGTGGAGACGCTGCATGGGTTCGTGGACACTCCGGGGCTGGCTACGATCAGCTACCCCCAGACGATGCTGCTGATGGGAGCGAGCATCGGGGGGTCGCTGCTGCAGTTGCCGATCGTAGGCTGGTTTACGCAGATTGCGGTGACGGCAGCGGCGATGCGGACCTTCTACGGAGTTTCAGTCGAGTCGGCGACGGCGTGTGGAGCGGTATTGCTGGCTGTGCTTTCGTTGAGCATCCTGCCGACGGGTCTGGTGCTGGCGCAGGTGGAACGAGTGAGTCTGAAAAAAGTGGCGAACGAGAGCGGAGCCGCGGCGGAGAGCAATGTAAGCTGATCTTCCGGGTGCGTCATGCAGATTGTGTGGGAGTTCATTGTCCGCGAGGAGTCGGTCGAGGAGTTCCAGGCGGCGTATGGGCCACAGGGCAGTTGGGTGAAGCTGTTCGAACGGGCAGAAGGATTTCTCGGGACGGTGCTGCTGCGTTCGGACCAGGCCCAGAATAAGTTCCTGACCATCGACCGATGGAAGGATGTTGCGAGCTACAAGAATTTCAGACAAATCTTCGCTGCCGAGTACGCGGAGCTTGATGCTCAGCTGGATAAGCTGACGATCTCCGAGACCCGGATTGGGGCATTCGAAGAGCTTGATTGAGCAGCGCTGCTAGAATCGGCTTTGGCTATGAGATGTCCTTACTGTGGATTTGCGCAAGACCGGGTCGTGGACTCACGCGAGAGTAAAGAGGCGGATTCGATCCGCCGGCGGCGTGAGTGTGAAGGGTGCAACAAGCGTTTCACGACGTATGAACGCATCGATGAAATTCCCTACATGGTGGTGAAGAAGGACGGGCGGCGGGAGAAGTTCGACCGCCAGAAGGTCCTGAGCGGTCTGCTGCACGCGTGCGAGAAACGTCCAGTTGCGGCGATCAAGCTGGAGCAGATCGTCGATTCGACCGAGGCGTTTGTCGTCGATTCGCCGGAGCGCGAGCGGTCTACGAGCGAGGTAGGCGAACTGATTATGGCGCAGTTGAAGGAGATCGATACCGTGGCTTACATTCGGTTTGCCAGCGTGTATCGGGATTTCAAGGACGTGCGTGAGTTCAAGGCGGAGCTGGAGCAGTTGCTGGGCGGGGACTCGCGGAAGCGGAAGTAGACGTTTGGGGTCTGCGCGTTGGTGGCGGAGAAATGCGGGGGTCTCTCCACTCCGCTGCGCTCCGGTCGAGATGACGTATCTTCGGTGGTTTTGGGATTTTCTGAGAACGAGGTGAGTGAGGAAATGGCAACGGAAACGAAGCGGACGCACAAGATTACGTTGATCCCGGGCGACGGTATTGGACCGGAGGTTTCGGGCGCGGTGGTGAAGATTCTGGAGACGGCTGGCGCAGCTACCGGCGTGAGCTTCGACTGGCACACCTACGATGCCGGGGCCGATGCGTTCGCGAAGACCGGCGAGTACATCCCGAAGGCGCTCTACGAGTCGATCGAGCAGAACAAGGTCGCGCTGAAGGGACCCGTGACGACGCCGATTGGCGGCGGGTTCGCGTCGATCAATGTGACGCTGCGTAAGAAGTTTGACCTGTATTCAAACTTCCGTCCGATCAAGAATCTGCCCGGCCTGAAGACGAACTATCCGGGCGTGGACCTGATCATCGTCCGCGAGAATACGGAAGATTTGTACGCCGGACTTGAGCTGATGATTGTGCCCGGAGTGGCGCAGTCCTTGAAGATCATCACAGAAAAGGGATCGACGCGGATCTCGAAGTTTGCGTTTGAGTATGCGCGAAAGTTTGGCCGGAAGAAGATCCACGCTATCCATAAGGCGAACATCATGAAGGTGACCGATGGTCTGTTCCTCGATTGCGCGCGCAAGGTTGCGGCGGGATTCCCCGAGATCACTTACGCGGAGCACATCGTCGACAACACCTGCATGCAGCTGGTAATGAATCCGTATCAGTACGACGTCATTCTTACGGAGAATCTGTACGGCGATATCCTCTCCGATCTCTGCTCGGCGTTTGTGGGCGGGCTTGGTCTGGTTCCGGGAGCGAACCTGGGGGTGGACTGCGCGATCTTCGAAGCGGTGCATGGCTCTGCGCCCGACATCGCGGGCAAGGACATGGCGAACCCGACAGCACTGCTCCAATCGGCGATCCTGATGCTGCGCCATATCGACGAGGCCGAAACCGCGGACCTGGTACAGAAGGCGCTCGAGAACGTCTACGCAGAGGGCAATACGCTCACGAAAGATGTCGGCGGAACGAGTGGGACAAAGGCCTTTGCGGATGCGGTTGTGGCAGCGCTTTAGAAGCAGGGTGTAGGGGATAGGGAGTAGAGATGCGGATGAAGCATGGCGGGATCTTTGTAGCGGCGGTTGTGGTTGCTCTAGGAGTTGCGGGATGCAAGTCGAAGCCTGCGGACACCCCTGCTAGTACGATTGAGATGCAGGCATACCCCGCGGCCGATCAATCAGTGGCTCCGGATATTGCAACGTTGGGCTCGGTTGACGGCGTGGTGAAGCTGACGGGCAAGGCTCCTGCATCCGTGAAGATCGACATGACCATGGATCCGGCGTGCGGTATGAGTCCAGGCGGCGACAGCAATATGTCCGAGCAGTACGCGGTGCATAATGGAGACCTGGCCAACGTATTCATCTACGTCAAGGACGGCCCAAAGGGCGCGTTCACCATGCCTCCCTCCTTCGGGCCGGCCGTGGTAATGGACCAGAAGGGATGCCGGTATACGCCCCATGTGATCGCGCTGCGCAAGGGCGGGTCGGTGGAGTTCCGTAACTCCGACATCACCATGCACAACATCCACACCATGCCCACGGCTCCGGGAAGCTCGTCGATCGACATCTCGCAGTCGCCCAAGGGAGAGTCGCAGACCAAGCAGTTCAACCAGGTCGAGACGATGATCCCGGTGCGCTGCAACAACCATCCGTGGATGAATGCGTTCATCAACGTCAGCGAGACGCCGTTCTATGCCGTGACGGATGCGGACGGGAAGTTCTCACTGAAGGGCCTGCCGGCCGGGGATTACACGCTGGCAGCGGTGCATGAGAAGCTGGGCGAGCAGACGATCAAGGTGACGGTAAAGGCGCTAGGGACGGCGGACGCGAAGTTTACGTTTGCAGCGAAGTAAGAAGCGGCTGAGGGACGGTTTACTTTCCCAGCCATCGCGAAAGACAAAAGCGCGATGGCTGGGGCACCCGAACCTTGATGGCAGGGTACAACGAATTTGCGGCTAGGGTCATCGCATGATCTAGCTCCCCGCAGTTTGTAGTTCGAAAGGCACGCCGCTCATGTCCGACCGTATGACCCTACAGTCCCTCGCTGTTCACGCTCTCCCGTTGTGGTTCCTGGTGTTCGCGCTGTTTCTACCCCGCATTGCGCTGATCATTGCGTGGTTCGATCACGACCTGGTGCGGTTTCATCTGGACAATATCATCTCGCCGATCATGGCACTGTTGCTGCCTCGGGTTCTGATCCTCGTGCTGATCTATCGGGATGAAGGCATCAGCATGTGGTTCCTGATTCATCTCGTGGTGGCGCTGTGCGTGTGGGGCGGAACTGGCGGTCGGACGTATGTGCGGCGGGGCCGACGGACGGACGATATCTAGCACCCTTCTCGGATCCACTCGCTTCAAGCCGGGACAGAATGTTTATGTTGCAGTGATCCTAAGGTGGTACGAGGATGGCGCGTCGCGGCTTGCCGCGCTATCCTTGAAGGATCATGGAACGTAGAAATGTCGGTATTTTAGGCGCGACCGGGATGGTCGGCCAGAGATTCATCCAACTGCTACACAATCATCCGTGGTTCAACATCACGTGGCTCGCCGCGAGCGATCGCAGCCAGGGCAAGACGTATGGCGATGCGTGCAAGTGGAAGCTCGACACGCCGCTGCCAAAACACATTGCGGAGATGATTGTTCAGCCGAATGTGCCTGAAGGCGCGACCGGAGAGCTGCCGCATATTATCTTTGCGGCGCTCGATTCGGACATCGCCAAAGAGCTGGAGCCGAAGTTTGCCGCATCGGGCTGCGCTGTAATCTCTAACTCGAGCGCTTTCCGGATGGCTGCGGATGTGCCTCTCGTGGTGCCTGAGGTGAACGGCGACCATCTCGACATGATCGAGCAGCAGAGCTGGCGCAAGGAGTCGGGCGGGTACATTGTGACCAACCCGAACTGCTCGGCCATTGGCCTCGTGCTGGCGCTAAAGCCGCTGGAGACGAAGTTCGGCATTGAGAGCATCTTTGTGAGCACGATGCAGGCGGTGAGCGGAGCCGGATATCCCGGCGTGCCTTCGCTGGACATCCTTGGCAATGTGATTCCCTTCATCAAGAACGAAGAGGAGAAGCTCCAGGAAGAGGTCGCGAAGCTGCTAGGTACTATTCGTGGCGGTGCCTTTGAGATGCTGGACACGAAGGTGAGCGCGCACTGCAACCGCGTGGCGGTAGAAGATGGCCATACTGAGTGCGTCAGCATCAAGTTCAAGAAGAAGGCCACGCGCGAGGAGATTCTTGCCGCGTGGGCGGAGTTTGATCCGCTGCACGGTCAGCATCTGCCGACGGCTCCTGATAATCCAGTTCAATTTGAAGACGCTCCCGACCGGCCGCAGCCACGGCTCGACCGCATGCGCGGTGGCGGCATGGCGGCGACGGTGGGTCGGCTGCGCGAGTGCCCGTTGCTCGACTGGAAGTTCGTAGTGCTCTCGCACAATACGATTCGCGGAGCGGCTGGAGCGGCTGTTTTGAACGCCGAGGTGCTGGCGCGGCTGGGCAAGCTGAAGCCGGTGAAGCCTGCGGTGCCCGTGGCGGTGCTCGTATGAGCACAGCGCGCGAACATGTTGTCGTGATGAAGTTCGGTGGTACGTCGGTCGAAGATGCTACGGCGATGCGACGGACTGCTGCGATCGTCGAAGGCAGACGAAAGAAAGGTCTGCAGGCGGCAGTAGTTGTCTCCGCGATGGCAAAGGTCACCGACCTCATGATCGCGAGCGGCGCAGCTGCGGGACGAGGCGATCGCGTGGGAGCGTTGGCCATCAGCGAGCGGCTGCGGACACGCCATCTTGATACAGCAGCGCAGCTGCTGCAGGGTGACCGCTTCGTAAAGCTGCGGCCAGCGATTGAAGGCGAGTTCGATGCTCTCGATGACTTGCTTCGCGGAATTGCTGCAGTGGGTGAGTTGACCCCACGGACGGCTGACCTTGTCGTCAGCTTTGGCGAACGCCTTTCGAGCCGCATTGTGGCCGAGGCCTTCGACCAGCATGGCTTGAATGGCGCTCACGTAGACGCGCGAACCTGCATCATCACCGACAGCACGTACGGCAAGGCCGTGCCGCAGGAAGACGCGATTGAAGCGAAGTTGGCGGAGCTTGTTCTACCGCTGCTCGAGGCTGGGAAGACGCCGGTGATGGGCGGCTTTATCGGCTCGAACGAGCAAGGCATCACGACCACGCTTGGCCGCGGCGGCAGCGACTACACGGCTGCGCTCGTCGGTGGCGGCCTTCATGCCGGCGCGATTGAGATCTGGACAGACGTGAACGGCATCATGACGACCGATCCGCGCATCTGCCCGGATGCGCTGCGCGTAAAGACGATCAGCTTTGAAGAGGCAGCGGAGCTCGCCTACTTTGGGGCGAAGGTGCTGCATCCGGCGACCATCCTTCCTGCCGTGCAGAAGAGCATTCCGGTGTGGGTGCTGAACTCCCGCAACGCGGAGAACGAAGGCACCAAGATTACGGCGATGGCGCCGCCCTGCGCGAGTCCGTTCAAGAGCATCGCGGCCAAGAAGCGGCTGACGATCATCGACGTGGTGGCAAGCCGGATGCTGATGTCGCACGGCTATCTGAAGGCCGTCTTCGATGTCTTCGACAAGTATCAGTGCGCGATCGACATGGTCTCGACCAGCGAAGTGAGTATCTCTCTGACGGTCGATTCGAACCAGCGGCTGCCGGAGATCTGCGCGGAGCTGTCAAAGATCGCCGACGTGAAGCTTGAAGGCAACAAGGCGCTGATCTGCATGGTAGGCGAGGACATTCGCGGCCACAACGGCATCGCGGGCCGGGTCTTCTCCGCAGTGAGCCACGTAAATGTCAGGATGATCTCGCAGGGCGCGAGCGAGATCAACATGAGCTTCATGATCGACGAAGAAGATGTTGAGGAGGCGATCAAATCGCTTCATCAGGTTTTCTTCACCACAGTCGATGAGACAGTGTTCGACGTTGCAGCGCGGAGCGCGGTCGTCCCGATATAGGCTTGACGCAGGAGACTTAAGCGCAATGCGGATTTTGATCCTTGGGCATGGGAAGACAGGCAAGCTGGTAGCGGATGTGGCGCATGAACGCGGGCATGGGGTGCACGTGCTGGACGCGAAAGAGAACCGGGACGCAGCGGCGCTGACCGCGCCTTTTGTGGCCGGGTTCGACGTGGTGATCGACTTTACGACACCCGATGCGGTGATCCAGAACATGCGGGCATGCCTGGCGACGGGCGCGAAGATGGTAATCGGCACAACCGGCTGGTACGACAAGCTGAGCGATATGCGCGGGCTGGCGGAGCGCAAGGGCGCAGGGCTGATGTACGGCACGAACTACTCGATCGGCGTGCAGGTGATGCTGGAGCTGGCGGAGAAGATGGGAGCGGCACTGAAGGGCGCCGAATACAACTACACCATCTCGGAGACGCACCACGCAGGCAAGCTCGATGCTCCGTCGGGAACAGCGATCACGCTGGGCGAGATCGTTGAAGAGGCTTCGGACATTGAAGAGATCCGGATTGAGTCCAAGCGCGAGGGCGATGTGATGGGGGTTCATGTGCTCGAAGCCCGCAGCGGCTCCGACCGCTTGGTTCTGACGCATGAATCGTTTTCGCGGCGCGGATTTGCCGAAGGCGCGGTACGTGCGGCTGAATGGCTCTCGACCCGCAGCGGGTGCTTCGACTTCCACGAGGTTTATACGCAGTTCTAAAGATTGCGTTCAACGGATGTCCAATTCTGGAACAACTTCGGCGACGGGATGAACACCGCCCGTCGTCGATAGACCGCAGTTGGTCGCATACACTCTTCACTCGGTCTTATCAGCTTGCGTTTCATCGCTCTGTTGCCTAGTTTTAACGGATGAGTGCTACCGCTGTACTTCCAGTCCCAGCCACATTTGCCTCCCTTTCTTTTGAGGAGAAGCTCGACCGCTTTGCCGAGGTCGCTGTCCGTGTTGGTTTGAACCTGGGTAAGGGCCAGGAGCTGCTGATCTCGGCTCCCCTAGAGGCACTGCCTTTGGTGCGCCGGATTACCGAGCACGCTTATAAGGCGGGTGCGCTGCTGGTAACGAGCTTCTACAGCGACGATCCGTCGATTCTGGCTCGGTACAAGTATGCGGACGACGCGAGCTTCGACCATGCGGCGCAGTGGATGGCGGACTCGATGGCGGCGGCGTTTCGCAGCGGAGCGGCACGGCTGGCGATCGCCGGCGCGAATCCGGCGCTGCTCGCCAAGCAGGACCCGGCGAAGGTATCGCGGGCAAACATTGCTGCTTCGAAGGCGGGCAAGCCGGCGATGGAGTTGATTACAAAACACGCGATCAACTGGTCAATTGTGGCCGCCGCGACTCCGGAGTGGGCGAAGCTGGTCTTCCCCGGCGAAGACGTCGATACGGCTGTGGCCAAGCTTTGGGACGCGATCTTCCTGGCCTCGCGCGTGACCGGCGAAGATCCGGTGGCGGAGTGGAAGCAGCATGGGCAAAATCTGAAGAAGCGTGTGGACATGCTAAATGCGAAGCGGTTCCATGCCCTGCACTTCAAGTCGCAGGATGGAACGACCGATCTTACCGTGGGATTGGCGGACGATCATCTTTGGGCAGGTGGTGGAGGCGAGGCCGGCAACGGCATCTTCTGCAACCCGAATATCCCTACGGAAGAGTGTTTTACGACTCCGCACAAGGACCGCGTGGATGGGTTTGTGAAGGCGTCGAAGCCGCTCTCGCACCAGGGAACGCTGATCGAGAACATTACCTGCAAGTTCGAAGGCGGGAAGATTGTCTCGGCAACGGCGACAGCGGGCGAGGATGTGCTGAACCGGCTCATCTCTACCGACGATGGAGCGCGGCGGCTGGGCGAGGTGGCCTTGGTGCCGCATTCCTCTCCGATTGCCCAGAGCGGAGTGCTCTTCTGGAACACGCTGTTCGACGAAAATGCAGCCAGCCATATCGCGCTGGGCCAGGCGTATGCAACGTGCCTGATCGGCGGCGAGAAGATGTCGCAGGAAGAGCTGACGGGGCTCGGAGCGAACTCCAGCCTCATCCATGTCGACTGGATGATTGGGTCGGGGAAGATGGATGTGGATGGCGTGAGCAAGGATGGGACCAGCGAGCCGCTGATGCGTTCAGGCGAGTGGGTTTAGTCCTGCCGGACGGGCGCCCTGCGCGGGCAGCGGTCACTTCGTGACTTGTCCACCGCTTCGCGTGGTGCTCCCGTTGGTCGGGATGAAGATCACTTTGCGAGCAACTCGAGCACAACGCGAAGCCCAATACCGCACGAAGTGCCGAAGTGACCGCCGTCCGCGCAGGACACGTTGTGCCCGCAAACGCGGTAGACTGCAGAGATTATGAATTTGATGGGTTGTGGCACCGCTCTTGTGACTCCCTTTCGCAGGGATGGGAGCGTGGACGAACCGGCGCTGCATGCGCTGGTGAACTGGCAGATTGAAGAGGGCATCTCGTTTCTGGTTCCATGCGGGACAACGGGCGAGGCCGCGACACTGACCGAGGGTGAGTGGCTGCGGACCATTGAAGTGGTGATCGGCGCGGCAGACGGGCGGGTGCCGATCTTCGCCGGCTGCACCAGCAACGCAACTCGCGAAGCTGTGGCGAAAGCCGAGCGCTTGGCGCAGATGCCAGGGCTGACCGGTATCCTGACCGCGAACCCGTATTACAACCGGCCTGGGCAGGAGGGCCAGTATCAGCACTTCCGGGCGATTTCGCGAGCAGTGGGGCTTCCGGTGCTGCTGTACAACATTCCTTCGCGGACCGGAGCGAACTTAGAACCAGCCACCGTACTGCGGCTGTCTGAAGAAAAAAACATCATCGGCATCAAGGAGTCGAGCGGCAGCATCGCTCAGATCACGGAGTTGGTGAATCTTCTGCCGCGTGCCTTCAGCGTTTTTGCGGGCGACGATGGAATGGCGTTGCCCGCGATTGCCGTGGGCGGCTGCGGGCTGGTCTCGGTGGCCTCGAATGAGATTCCGGGGCAGATGGCGGCGATGGTAGGCGCCGCCCTCGAGAATGACTGGGCAACCGCGCGACGTATCAATCGCCACTACGGTCGTCTGCTGGCAGCGAACTTCATGGAACCGAGCCCAGCGCCGGTGAAGGCGATCCTTTCCCTGATGGGGAAGATCGGCGACGACTCGGTGCGACTGCCGATGGTGAAGGTGTCGCCAGCAACGCAGCGCAAGCTGGAGCGGATTGCGGGGGAGCTTGGGCTGCTGGTGGAAGCTCCGCCTAGCGGTGCGGATCTGCGGATGTTTTAGGGAGTAAAAGCCCACACATCGAGCTTCATCGTTCCCACCCATCGCATAAGACAACGGCGCGATGGATGGGGCACCCGAGCATTCGTAACGCTATAGAGAAGTAGAACAAACGAGTAACGGAGAGAACTGTGTCACTTGAACTGACGATTGAGAAGTACTTTGCGCTGGGCGCGGATGCGATTGGCAACAACGAGGCGATGACGGCTTTTCTAGAGTTGCGCGGAGCGCTTGAGGCAGGCACGCTGCGGTCGGCGGAGCCGGATGCGGCTTCGGCCACCGGATGGCGGGTGAATGCCTGGGTGAAACGCGGAATTCTGCTTGGATTCCGGCTGGGGCAGATGACGGAGATGGGTGGAGCGGAAGGATTAGGCTTCGTCGATAAGGCGACGTATCCGGCGAGGCGGTTTGCGGTCGGTGATGGCGTGCGCGTGGTTCCAGGTGGGTCGAGCGTGCGGTCCGGCGCTTATCTCGCGAAGAGCGTGGTGGTTATGCCTCCGGCGTATGTGAACGTGGGCGCGTATGTGGATGAAGGCACGATGGTGGACTCCCACGCGCTGGTGGGCAGTTGCGCGCAGATCGGCAAGCGGGTGCATCTCTCGGCAGCCGCGCAGATAGGCGGCGTACTGGAGCCGGTGAACGCAAGCCCGGTCATCATCGAAGACGATGTGCTGGTTGGCGGAAATACAGGCGTGTATGAGGGAACGATTGTGCGGTCGAAGGCGGTGCTGGCGGCAGGTACTGTGCTGACGCGCGGGACACCGGTCTACGACCTGGTGAATGGGACGGTGCTGAAGGCTACGGCAGAGATGCCGTTGATTATTCCGGCCGGTGCGGTGGTGGTGCCGGGGTCGCGCGGGATCACCAAGGGCAACGGCGCGGAGTGGGGGCTGAGCGTGTACACGCCGGTGATCGTGAAGTATCGCGACGAGAAGACAGAGTTGTCGCTGGCGCTAGAGGACTTGCTACGCTGAGTGAAATCTCCGCTTGGTCAAGATCCTTGGCACTTCGAAGAAAATGCGGGGATTCTTCGCTCCGCTCAGAATGACGGAATTTGAGGAAGTAGTGACTACCTCGAATCCGGTCTAGGAGATATTCACCTCGACCCATTCGAGCGGGTGCGCGTTGGCGTCGTGAGGCGCAACACTGATCTTGAGGCGGCCATCGGCAACGGCGGCCTTGGACGCAATGGTTGCGCCGCCAAAGTAGTGGCTGACGATTGCTGCCTTGCTGCCGTGGGTTCGGCGAATGTCGACCGTATCACCGCCATAGAAGACGATGCCGAGCGACGAGCTGCGCGTGATGGCGTAGCTGTCGGGTGAGGCCACGACGACCGGGGCAGATGACCGGACGGCGTCTTTGATCCGGGAGTCGTTCCGGTTGGTGGCGAGCGGGCTCTCTTCATCCGGGCCATAGGGACGCCAGGCGAGTAGGACGAGGTTGCCTCCTTCGAACCGCGCCCACGAACGGGCGTGAGCGCCGAGGCTGGCGGAGATGGGGATGGCACCGATTGGGACGATCTCGAACGTGGTCGAAGGACGCAGGATGCGGGCGATGCCGTTGTAGCGCGCGATGATTTCGGGCGTGCCAACTTCGCCCTGCTCATCGCCGCGAAAGTCGTTCAGCGATCCGATGGTGCCGACGGCGGCGGAGTCGAACCAGATGTGCGGAGCGGTGGCCCAGTCGTAGCCGGTCGAGCCATAGGTGGGCACGCCGAGGCGACCCATCAGGCTCGAAAAGAAGATGCGGCGGTTGGCCTCGACGTCGTAGTCGCCGAAGTTGAGGACCAGGTCGTCGAGGCTGTGCAGATCGAAGTAGTCAAGGAAGAGCGGCGAAAGGTTGTAGTACATCACGACCAGGTCGGGCTTTTCCTGCTTCATGGCTGTGATGACGACATCGAGGCCACGCTTCATCAGGCGCTCACCGGCGTAAGCCATGTCCTTCGGCGCGGCGACGCTGAGCGCGGGCAGCTCGTAGCCGAAGTCGAACTTGAAGACATCGGGGCTGTAGCGGTGGATGAACTTGCGGACGGCCTTATCGAGCACTTCCGCGACGAGCGGCTGGGTAAAGTCCAGCAGGTAGTAGGGCGGGTCGCCGGCGGTGAAGGGTTTGCCGTCGGGCTGCTTGAGCATGTGGTCGAGCGTGAGGCCGAGTTCTTCCGGGCGCTCGCAGCGCATCAGGGCAGCCCACATCCCGATCTTGCGGCCGTCGGCGCGGACCTGCGCGAGGAACTGCTCGAAGTGCGGAAGCCGGGTGGCGGAGTGCTCGAGGGTGCCGTAGCTGCTCTCCCACTTGTCGTCGATGGAGAAGAGGCCCGCGTTCATGCCCGACGACTTCAGGTCCGCGTAGAGGTCGTTGAGGAAGGCCTCGTCGAGCTTGGGGCCGGTCCTATCGCGTTCGCGCTGCGGGCCCCAGGTGCAGAACTCCGGTGTAAGCGTGACGGCGGCTTTGGCGGGTGACGAATGCTTTGGCTTGATGACTCCGGCTGCGATGAGCCCGTCGTAGTACGCGGCGATGGCCTCGTAGTAGCCGGGAGCGACGGTCCAGAGGAGCGTCGCGCCGAGGGTAACGCTCCCAGGCGTGCGGAGGTGGTGCCAGATGTCGCTGCGGTAGTCGATCCAGGGAGCGCATGCTGCTTCGTGGAACTGGAGGAAGAGGTCGCCACCGGGGAGGTCGGCAAGGCCGCAGGCGAAGGCGTCGGATTGTGCCTTGGTGTAGAGGTCGCGCTCCGGAACGGGGTAAGGGGTGCTGAATCCGGCGAAGTAGTGGACAGGCAGCGCCCACTGCTGCGACAGGCCGGGCAGCGCGCTGCCTCGGCCCAGCCAGAAGCTCTCATCGAGATGGACGCCGTTGTGCTGGATGGGGCTGATCGCTCCGCTCTCGCTGATGCCGGGGACGACGTAGAACGAGGCGTGCAGGGCGGGGAGGACGCGGGAGTCGTTATGAGCCGCGAAGTAGTGCAGGCTGACAATGTCGTGAGTATCGGGCGAGTCGTAGGTTATCGGCTCAGTCCAGATGCCCTCTTTGTCGAACCGCCAGGTAACGGAGACGCGGGCAGCGCGGTGCACGGACTCGTAGGTGATGACGACACGGTTGCCCTCGACACGAACGCTGGTGGGCTGGCCCAGGACAGTGATCCGATCGGATGGGTTGGCGGCTGGTGCGACCACGACGGCGAGTTGATGGTTTGCCCGAACAACGACGCGCTGCTGGGAGTCGCGGAGGGTGAAGGTGTCGGCTCGCTGGGAATACTCCCAGGTGTAGTTTGCGCCGGCGACCCGGACGAGACCATTCTGGCTGGTGATCCGTGGGGAAGATTCGTCCGCGAGCAGGGGGGCTGCGCCCGCTGTCAGGACTGCGCCGGTGGAGAGTTGGATGAAGGCACGCCGATCGACCTTGTTCAACGCCTGCTCCTCAAAGTATGGCAAGTCTTAGTTCCAACGAGCACTACGGTTGCGAGTCTCGCGAAATCAATGGGAAGGCTATCACGCCTCTGCCCTTGACTGCTGCTAAACTCAAGAGTTGATGGCTCAAGATAAATTACGCATGATCCCCCTCGGGGGCCTTGGTGAGTTCGGCATGAACTGCATGGCCCTCCGCTGGCAAGACGACATTATTGTCATCGACGCTGGCCTGATGTTTCCTGAAGAAGAACTGCTGGGTGTGGACATCGTTGTTCCGGACATCAGCTACCTGGTCGAGAACCGGTCTAAAGTAAAGGCCATTGTCCTTACGCATGGACACGAGGACCACATTGGCGGTCTGCCGTGGATACTCTCCGAGCTGAACGTTCCCGTCTACGGTACGGAGTTCACGCTGGCCTACGTCGAGGGCAAGCTTGAAGAGCACCGCCTGCTGGACGATGCCGACCTGATCGAGATGCTTCCGGGACACCGGTTCACGCTGGGGCCGTTCTCGATCATGCCGATCCGGGTGACGCACTCGCTGGTGGACTGCGTGGCTCTGGCCATTCACACGCCTGTCGGCGTGGTGCTGCATACGGGCGACTTCAAGATCGATCTCTCGTCGCCGGATGGCAAGCCGTTCGACCTGCACGCGTTTGCGGAGTTGGGCAAGAACGGCGTGCTGGCGCTACTGCAGGACTCGACCAACGTCGATCGACCCGGATATACGCCGAGCGAACGCGCCGTCAAGCCGCGGCTGGATGAGATCTTCGCGCGTACGAAGAAGAAGCTGTTCTTCAGCTGCTTCTCGTCGTCGATCCACAGAATTCGGCTGGCCATGGAGCTGGCGCACAATCACGGCCGCAAGGTCGCGATCATTGGCCGGTCGCTCGATAACTCGACCGAGATTGCGCAAGACCTGGGCTACCTCGATCTGCCGAAGGGATTGATCATCAATCCGGGACAGATCAAGGAGATGGCTCCAGATAAGGTCTGCATCATGATCTCGGGTACGCAGGGCGAGCCGATGTCTGCGCTGAGCCGGGCGGCGGTAAACAACCACAAGTTTGCGAAGATCGATCCGGGCGATACCGTTCTACTGAGCTCGCGCGTGATTCCGGGCAACGAGAAGGGCATCTACCGCATGATCGACCACCTGGAGCGCCGCGACGCGAAGGTGATCCACGATGACGGGACACAGGGTTTGATCCACGTCAGCGGCCACGGGAGCCAGGAAGAGCTGCGGCTGATGATCAACCTGGTCAAGCCGAAGTTCTTCATCCCTGTCCACGGCGACTATCGCCACCTGAAGCGCCACGCGGAGCTTGCGGCAGAGGTGGGCGTGGTGGAGAAGGTGATTCTGCTGGAAGACGGCGAGATCCTCGACCTCGACAAGAACACTGCGGTTAAGAATGGCAAGGTCACGACCGGCCGAGTTTGCATCGATTCGGGCGGCTCGATCGAAGTGGTGGAAGATGTCGTCATTCGAGACCGCAAGCATATCTCCGAGGACGGCATCCTGCTGCCGATTATCGCGATCAACAAGCGAACGGGACAAGTGGAGAGCCTGCCGGAGTTGGTGATGCGCGGCTTCGCGGTGGATGACGAGCAGGTGATCAATGAGGCTCGGAACATCGTGCAGAAGACGCTGAACAGCTCAAGCGCGGAAGAGAAGCAGGACTACGGCGTGGTCAAGGAGAAGGTGCGGAACGATCTGAAGCGGTTCATTCAGAAGAGCACCAGCCGCAGACCGCTGATTATGCCGGTGATTCTGGAGATCTGACGCTTCGAAAATGAGGGAAGAGAAAGGCACGGCTTCGGCTGTGCCTTTTGCATTGTACTCTTGCATACGAAAAGCGAGATGCGGGGATCCTTCGCCATGCTCAGGATGACGGCAACTAAAGCCCGATTCGCAAGTGTCCACGTCAAAGTTGCGAGTGTCGCGGTATGCTCGTGAGACACCATGAGCGGGACAGATCTTCAACACCATAAGGTGAGACGCAAGCCGCTGGAGCGGTTGGGCCGCGCGCTGAGCAGGCCGGGGTCTTCGCTGAGGCGGCTGCGTTCGATGCGGCAGCATCAGGAGCAGAATCGGCGCAAATGGACGCGGGCTGGAGCGTTGGCGACCGCTTCCCTGCTGGTGTTTTCGCTAGCTCTGTGGCCGTGGGTGCGGACGCATCTGCAGGCGGTCGCCATCCTGAAGATCCTGGGAGGACAGCCGGTTCCGGGGCCGATCGCTGCGACGGTGGCTGCTCCGATCGCGATCACGGATATCAGTTTTTCCATCCCAGCGAACGACGGCAAGCAACAGGTCGTGCGGGCGCGGGAGTATCTGCCTGTTGGGAAAAAAGATGCTCCAGCGTTGGTGGTGCTGCATGGAGTCCATCACCTTGGGATCGATGAGCCGAGGCTGGAGGCGTTCGCGAAGGCAATCTCAAACTGCGGGGTACGGGTGCTGACGCCAGAGCTGCCGGACATCAAGGACTACCACGTCGATGCAAGCTCGGTGCGGACGATTGGGGAGTCGGCGAAGTGGTTTGCGACGCAGACGGGCACGCAGGTGGGAGTGGTCGGGCTGAGCTTTTCGGGGGGATTGGCTCTGGTGGCGGCTTCGGAGCCCGCGTACAAGACGGCGTTCAAGTTTGTGCTGGCGGTGGGGTCGCAGGACTCCATGGCGCGGGTAACAGAGTACTACCGGACGGGACGCGATCTTCGGCCAAACGGGTCCGTCGAAGAGCTGAAGCCTCATGAGTACGGGCCGCTGGTGCTGGAGTATCAGTATGTCGAGGACTTCGTTGCCGCCGCGGATGTTCCGGCGATCAAGACGGTACTGCGGGCGCATCTTTACGAGGACAAGGCAGCGGAGATCTCGACCATGGCGGCGCTGACTGCAGCGCAGAAGGTCGAAGCGAAGAACCTGATGGACACCGAGCTGGATGGAACTCAGGAGATGCTTGTGAATTCGGACCTCCGCCATACGAAGGAGTTGGAAGATCTCTCTCCGCATGGAAAGCTGGCCGGACTGACGGTGCCGGTATATCTGCTGCATGGCGAGGCGGACAACATCATCCCTTCGGCGGAGACGCTATGGCTGGCGAAGGAGCTACCGCCCGCAGCGCTCAAGGCGGCACTGGTAAGCCCGGTGATCTCTCATATTGATTTCGAAAGCAGCCAGCCGACGGCGGAGGATCAGTGGCGGCTGATCGATTTCTTTGCGAAGGTAATGAGAGCAGCGGAACAGAAGCGATGATCGACAAATTTGATTTACTGACACGAGAACACGCACCACCTTCAAAGCTCGAGATACTAGGGGTGTATCGGCCATTCATTCGAAAGGCGACTTATAAACAGCAATGGCGAGTGACAGGCTCGGATGAATTAACTGCGGCGCATTTTAAAGACCTTGTATTGATTGAAGCGCTCGTTCATCGCCCGGACGAAAGCTTCCGACAGATGAAAGAGATCGGGCAAATCTATCTCAAGGGCAAGGACCAGAGGTTTCCGCACAACTTTCAGGTTCCATGGGACGAAGCGCTTCTCTCTTTCGATGGCATGATCCTTATTCAGAGACGGAGGCGCTGCGTTTATGGGACTGGAACACTGCGATTCGCGTTCTACCTTCACTTTTACGACCCCACGCGTACGTTGGAGACTCCATACGGTCCGATTATGTGCCCGCCGATTGCAGATGCACCCCAGCGTTTGATGAGGCTCGTTCCTTACAACGCATGCTGCTAGCGGCCTAGAATATCGATATGGCGAATACGGTTGCAACTGAGGACTTCGAGGCGGCAAGGCGAAGGATTGCGAATGTTGCGGTGCGGACGGGTCTGCATCGGATCGGGGCGGAGGTTTTTGCTGAAGCGGGGATGGAAGCGCCGCCGTTCGAACTGTACGTGAAGGCGGAGAGCGAGCAGCCGATTGGCAGCTTCAAGCTGCGCGGCGCTTACAACATGATCGCGTCGATGGTGGAGCAGGGCCCGAGCGCGGCCGAACGCGGGTTCATCACGTATTCGAGCGGTAACCATGCCCAGGGCGTGGCCTATGCGGCGCGCGCGGTGGGAGCGAAGGCGGTGATCGTGATGCCGGGCAACGCTCCGATGGTGAAGCGCGAGGCTACAGCCGCTCTTGGTGCGGAGATTGTGCTGGTCGGCAATGCCAGCTCTGACCGAAAGCGCAAGGCTGAGGAGCTGGCAGAGCGGTTTGGGTATGCGATCATCCCTCCCTATGACGACCTGAGGATTATTGCCGGACAAGGGACGTGCGGACTGGAGATCATGGAACAGCTTGCAGAGGCCACTGGCAAGCCCGCGGGCGAGGACGTGCTGGTGCTCTCGCCGGTGAGCGGTGGCGGGTTGCTCAGCGGCACAGCTACCGCCATTAAGCTCACCTCACACGGAGTGAAAGTCTGGGGGGCGGAGCCGGAGCTCGCGGCCGACGCGAAGGAGTCGTTCGAGACGAAGACGCTGGTGGAGTGGCCTGCGGAGAAGACGACGCGAACTATCGGCGATGGTCTGCGAACGCAGTCCTTGGGGCAATTGAACTTCGAGCATGTGCTGAAGTATGTGGACGGGATCGTAACGGTGAGCGAGGAGGAGATCTTCGCGGCTACGCGGTTTCTGCTGCGGTCAACGAAGTTGGTGCCGGAGCCGAGCGGGGCAGTTACGCTTGCGGCTGCGCTGTTTCATGCGGACGCGCTGCCGAAAGCGGAGCGGGTGGTCGTGATCATGAGTGGGGGGAATATTGAGACGGAACTAAAGAGTAAGTTGATGGCCGAGATAGCGCAGGTCTGAAAATCGAAATGCGGGGATCTCTCCGCTGCGCTAGGCGATAAGGCTGCACGGCTCCGGTCGAGATGACGCTTCTGTAACGATGGCGATTCTGTCTTGGGCTGGCTACTTGCAGGTCAGCGTCGCCGTCCCGAGGGTTTGGGTTGCTCCACCTGCTGCGAGGACGCCGAAAGCAGTTACGGTGACCGGGGATTTCGTGGTGCCAATGCAAGTCGCGAGACCATTTGTGGCGTCCTGGGCCGAGCTGATCTTGACGTTGGTGGAGTCCGAGACAGTCCAGGTGGGCGTGAGCTTTGCAATCACGTTCGGCACCGCGCATCCAGATGAGTTTGCCGTTGGCAGTTCCTGAGAGAATGCAGAGAACTGTTGCTGGTCTCCTGGGGCGACCGCGAGATGGTCGGCGCTACCAACCGCAGGAGAAACAGTTACGACGTTCATATAGGAACAGGGAACGGCCCCGCCGCATCCCATCACCAGTTGCATAGCGGCAAAGATCATTACCGCCAGGGCAGAGACGTGAAGAGAGCGATGCGAAGCGAGAGCCTTCATGCGGCAAATCTACACTCGTGCGCAGCGATATTCCACTTTCAGCTATGTGAAATTTCAATAGACAGAGAGCCCAGTCGTCGGCAATGCTGTCGCGGTCTTCAAGTGGGCGTCTAATAGAGACGAATGCGAGGGGTGAATGATCGGGAAGACTTCAGGCGTCGCGGGACTGATCTTATTGGCCGGTATAGGTGCGGCATCGGCACAGAAGAAGAACAAGGACAATCAGTCCGGGTATGACCGGTCGGCCAAGGCAACACTGCTGCACCAGGCCATTGTGTACGTGAACGCGGATGCGGATTCGCAGCGGGTGTCTCTGGTGACGCCGGGGCATGAGGTGGTGGTAACCGAGCGAAACGGACAATGGGCGCGGGTATTCGCGAACACCGACATCGCCGACAAGACCGATGACAGCGATGTTCCGGAACTATCGGACGAAGACAACGTGACCCCGGCCTCGGGATGGATCCGGGACAAGGGAGTTGTCTCGCCGTCGACACCGAACGGCGACGCGATTCTGTTTGGTGCGGCGGCAAATCTTGAGAGCGAAGCCGAACAGCCTCACGCTCCGAAGGATGCGGCGGTGCAGGCTCATCTACTTTATCGAAGAGTGGCGGAGTACTATCCGAACTCTCCGCTTGCGCCCGAGGCGGCGTGGCGGTCGGCAGATGTGCGCTGGCGGCTGGAGAAGCTGGATGTAAGCTCGCTGCCCTCGGCGAAGGAGCAGGATGCGTACCTTCGGCCGCAGATCTATGAAGGCGACATGAAGCGCCTGATGAAGCAGTATCCGGGAACGAAGTGGGCCGCGATGGCCGCCTTCTACCTGATCGACAACAAGCTCTGCGGGGACTGGCAGGGGCTGCCGAAGTGTCCGGAGATGGAATCCGGGCTGTACGAGAAGTACGCAAAGCAGTTTCCCGGCGGGCCGAAGTCGGACGAGGCACTCTACGACGCTACGTACCGTCAGGGCGTGCTGGTCTCCATGTACTTGGTGGACGAGAACAAGAAGAAGGCCGACGCTGCCGCGGAACGGACGAAGTCGCTGGCGGCGGAGATGCAGGCCGAGTATCCCAAGTCGGACTACACGGCACGGGCCGCCAGCATCGCGTATCGGGTGGCGCAGGGGATTCCGATCTTTGGCAATGACCGGGATTGAAGAGCAGAGGATGTCGTGGCATGGGTCCCACATCTGGTGATAAAACCGCCCAGATAGCGGCACCCGGCTGATGATGGACGATTGTGGCGGTGGAGAAGCAGATCCTCCGCCTACGGCGAAGGATGACAAGGGCCGGGGTGGCGCCTTAAGGGTGCGTTCATGGTGACGCTATAGAATATATGGCATGCCAATTTTTCAGGTCGTGATCCTTGCCATCGTGCAGGGACTTGCTGAACTTCTGCCGGTTTCCAGTTCGGCGCACGTTGTGGTGGCGGAAAAGCTGCTTGGACTCGATCCCTCCTCCCCCCAGATGACGCTGGTGCTGGTGATGCTGCATACCGGTACCATGTTCGCTGTGATTGCTTACTTCTGGAATCAGTGGAAGAAGAGCTACTTCGCGACAG
This sequence comes from Granulicella aggregans, assembly GCF_025685565.1. Taxonomy (NCBI): domain Bacteria; kingdom Pseudomonadati; phylum Acidobacteriota; class Terriglobia; order Terriglobales; family Acidobacteriaceae; genus Granulicella; species Granulicella aggregans. The sequence continues at coordinate 60,501 of NZ_JAGSYE010000005.1, read as the reverse complement.
CCGACGCGTTCAAGCGGGTGCTGATCCGCATCGTGTGGGCGACGCTTCTGACGGGCATCATCGGCGAAGTGATTATCAAAATCATCGAGAAGACCGCGTTCAAGGGCGCTCCAAAGGCAGAGATTGAGTTGCTGTTCGGACGGCTTGACCTGGTAGCTCCGGCACTGGCTGCGGCAGGCGTGATTATTCTGATCGCCGGCCTGTTGGAGAAGCGAAAGATGGCGGAGATCGTGGATCACTCTGCCGATCTGCGCGCCGGCGCGACGGTGACCATGCGGCAGGCAGGATGGATTGGAGCCGTGCAGGGGCTCTGTCTTCCCTTCCGCGGATTCTCGCGCTCAGGCGCGACAATCTCAGCCGGGATGCTGGTTGGCGCAACGAAGGAACGGGCGGAGCGGTTCAGCTTCGCGCTGGCCGTGGTGCTGACTCCGCCGGTGGTTGCGCGTGAGCTGCTGCGCCTTTTGAAGGCGACGCATGAAGCGACTGCGGCGGGGACGCCAATCGATCTGCACGGGACGCTGGTAAGCGCTCTGCTGGGAGCGGTCTTCGCCTTCTTCGCGGGGCTGGTGGCGCTGAAGTGGCTCAGCAGTTGGCTGGAGTCAGGCCGCTGGTATCTCTTCGGGATCTACTGCCTGGTGGCTTCTTGTGTCGTGTTTTATCTTCACACGATTGGGTACTGAGATCGAGTGCCCCACCCATCGCGAGGAACAATAGCGCGATGGGTGGGGCACTCGATGTGCATGAGGCAGCCCGGAAGAACGGGCAAGAGCGAGTTATCTCGGCTGGAGTCAGGCTTCGGTGCGGAAGGTGAACTCTTCGATGACGGGGTTGGTGAGGACTTCGCGGGCTATGCGCTCGATTTCGACGCGAGCCTCTTCCGGGTCGATGCCGTCTTCGATGGTCAAGAGGAAGTACTTGCCCTGGCGAACATCGATGACATTCTTGTATTCCATCCGGCGGAGAGCGTCGGCGACGGTCTGCCCCTGGGCGTCGAGCACCGTGCGTTTGAGAGTGACGTAAACGTGAGCCTTCATGAGGCTTGATTATAAACGTGCGATCGAGGGGCATCGACGGTGCCATAGGGCGGGCGGCGTCGTTTAGAATAGAGACATCTTATTCAGGGCCCGCATTCTCCAGATCCCCGCTAGTGTAAGACTTCCGGCAGAGGTCATCGTTCCCGCCTGAGCCTTTCAAACATCCTGACCCGCATGGGTCTGCACCCAAACGATCCAACAAATCGAAGCGAGAAGAGACTACAGAAACCATGACGAACTATTTGGAGCTCCCAGTTGGACCGAAGTGCCCCGAGGTCGTAAACGCGGTCATCGAGATACCAAGCGAGGGCATCAACAAGTACGAGTACGACAAGGAATTGCACGTCTTCCGGCTGGATCGCAATCTTTATTCACCCGTACATTATCCGGGCGACTACGGTTTCATCCCGTCCACGCTGGGCGAGGATGGCGACCCGCTGGATTGCGTCGTGCTGGTGGACGCGCCCAGCTTTCCCGGCTGCGTGATGGAGGTCCGTCCGATCGGCGTGCTCGAGATGACCGACCAGGGCTTGGGCGACGAGAAGATTCTCTGCGTCGGCAAGGGCAATCCTCGTTACAAGGATGTCTGGAACTTCTCCGAGATCTATCCGCACATGCTGCGCGAGATCACGCACTTCTTCGCGATCTACAAGGATCTGGAGGGCAAGCGCGTTGAGGTTCGCGGATGGCGCGATGCGGCGTTCGCCCGGATGAAGGTGCTCGAAGCGCAGCAGCGCTTCATCGATAACAAGGCGAATCCGCAGCCGAAGCCAGTTCCGGAGGAGTAGAGCTTCTCGTTATAAGTTGTACGTTTTACGAAAGTCAGTGGCCGTCCGATTAGATCGGGCGGCCAGCTTCGTTTGCGGGACTCGCAACGGGCTGGCGTCCACGCAGGGCAACCGCGTAGATGACAGCTCCCGCCAGGCCGACTAAGGACGCAAAGATAAGGGCCGGGATGCCGGCGACTTTCTCTTCGCGGGCTGCCCAAAGCGAGTAGGCGATAAGCAGAGCAGGGCCCACGCCAACGGCGATGGCTCCGGGAATGCCTCCAGGGACGCGGAACGGGCGATGGAGTTCGGGCTCGCGGACGCGAAGGACGACAAGGGCGACGAACTCCAGTAGCAGCGCCGCGCCATACAGCACGAGGTCAATGGAGATGAGGCGCTCGAAGGAGAAGCGGAGCGCCAGCGCCCAGGCGACGCAGCAGCAAACCACGCTGACCCAGGGAACTCCCGCCGCGGTGATGCGTGTAAAGACAGCGGGCAGCAGGCCTTCCTCGGCCAAGGCATAGGGAACGCGGGTGTAGCTCATCACCAGCGCGTTGAAGATGCCCGCACCGTTGAGCATCCCGCCGACGACGACGGCAAGCGCGAGCGCGACGCCGAGGATACCCGGTCCACCGAGGGAGCGGGCGGCATCCGTCCAGGAGCCGGTCGAAAATGTGTCCGCAGGCATGCCGGTAAGACCGACAGCGGCTAGCGGAATGATGTACGAGAGAGCGACGAGGGTCGTGGCGCCGATCATGGCAAGGGGGTAGTTGCGCTGGGGATTGTCGACCTCCTGCGCAACTGTCGAAGCGTTGTCCCAACCCATATAGTTCCACAGCGTGACCAGGATGGCTCCGGAGAGCGCGGGATGTTCCACAGGACGGGAGAGCGCGGCAAGCCCGCTTCCGGCAATGCCGCCGAAGAGCCCCTTCCAGAAGCCAAGGATCGCGATCATGACGAAGGGCGAGATCAGCAGGCAGAACATGCCGATGGAGCCGTCCCCCACAGAGCGTGCGCCGCGAAGGTTCCAGAGCGCGCAGACGATCACCACCGCAAGTGCCCACAACGTCCCATAACCTCCCGCAGTCCACGATGGGGCAAGGCGAGTGAGGTAGAGGACAAAGATCGTCGGGTAGATGGCCATGTCGAAGATACTGGCGGCCAGAGACAGCCAGGCCTCCTGAAATCCCCAGAAGCCGCCAAGAGCGCGCTTGACCCACCAGTAGTAGCCGCCCTCTTTGGGGAGAGCGCTGGCGAGTTCGCCCACCATCAGGCTGGTGGGGAGACTCCAGACGAGCGGGATAAGCAGAAGCAGGATAAGCGCCTTACCGTAGCCGGCGTTGCCGAGGATGTCTTCGATTCCGTAGGGCCCGCCGGAGACCATGAAGTAGGTCGCGGCAACAAGCGCGAGCAGGCCCATCTTCCGGCTACGTCCTGAGGCAGCCGGTCTTCCATCCCGCATAGCCAATGCCTCACCCCACATTGCCAATCCCCACACCTCCAAGCAGATGGAAATCATGGTCAAAGAACGCCCAATCGAATGATCGTAATTCAGATAAAGGCGTGGACTGAGAGAAATCGGAGATCGGGTTGCGGCTGAGAGAGCAACGCCAGATCTATGCGGAACGGAAATATCCCCCACATGGCGTCGCGAACTAACACGGCGGTGGTATCAGAGTTCCTGAACTTCCTTAGTAGCGTTGTCGATAGCAGAAACGCAAGAAAACTTCTGTAAGAAGGAGAAAGCCCATGACTAATATTTCGCAAGCCTCCCCCTGCACTATCTCCGTTGGAAGCCGCCGCAAACTGGCGTCTTTCGGCATGCTCTCTCTCGCTCTCGGCATTCTCTTTCTGAACCCGCTCCAGGCGCATGCGGACGATCGCCCAGTCGTCCACAAGGTTGCGCCCGTCTATCCCGAGATGGCGAAGCGGCTTCATATCACGGGTACCGTCAAGGTGCTCACCACAATCGATGCGACCGGCAGCGTAACGAAGGTCGAAGGCCAGGGCAGCAACAAGATCCTCTCTTCCGCGGCTGAAGATGCTGTAAAGCATTGGAAGTTTGCGGCCGGTAGCGGGGTCGACACCATGACGATCCAGATCAATTTTGACGAATAGTGCTGGCTGATCTCTCCATCTAGTCGCTGCTGATATCGAGGCGTTGAACAATGAGTATTCGAGGAAAACTACTGCTCAGCATCGGTGTGCTGGCAATCGGCTATATCTTATTCCTGAGCATGGTGGAGATCACGACCTCCTCCACGCAGAAGCACATGAGCATCGCCTCGGAGTTCCTGTTTCCTGCTGCATCCGACATCCAAGCGGCCCAGGCCAGCTTCCAGAAGCTGAACAAGGCCTATAAGGATGCCGTGATGCAGCAGGACGCCTCCGTCCTGAACGCCTCCGATGCTGAAGCGCGTGCGGGAGAGGATACGTTGAAGGAGGCGAGCGAAAAGCTGGCCTACGATCCTTCGCTGCAGCAGTCCGCTGCGACGCTTCTGGATACCTTCACTCAACTTCATGTTCGTGCCAAGGCCACCTACAGCAAGATGCTGTCGACGACCAATATGAGCACGCAGGATCAGGGTGACCTCACTGCGGTCGAGCAGGAGAGCAAGCACCTGGAGAATGCGCTTCAGGAGCTTCACGAGACCGTCGGAAACAAGAACTACAAGGCCGAACTCGACGCTGTAACAGCTTCAAACAACCAGCAGAAATTCCTCGGCTTTCTACTTTTCCTTCTGGCGAGCGCCTTCGCCGTGGTCTCGGTCCTCATCCTGGAGAAGCAGGTATCGAAGCCACTTCGCGATCTGGTGAACCGGCTTTCGGACGGAGCGCTGCGCATCGCAGCCTCTGCCACCGAGGTCTCTTCCTCCAGCCAGTCTGTCTCCGAGGACGCATCGCATCATGCCGCGTCGCTTGAAGAGACCTCCGCCGCGTCTGAAGAGATCAAGGCAATGGCCCAGAGCAACACCGACGGTTGCCGCTCCGCTGCGAACCTCATGTCGATGTCTCAGGAGAAGTTCACCCACACCAATCGCTCGCTTTCCGATCTCGTCCTGGCCATGGAAGAGATCAAGTCATCGAGCGGAAAGATCTCGCGCATCATCAAGGTGATCGACGAGATCGCCTTCCAAACCAACATCCTGGCGCTGAATGCAGCAGTTGAAGCAGCCCGCGCCGGCGAAGCTGGCAATGGATTCGCCGTAGTCGCCGACGAGGTACGTACCCTCGCACAGCGTTCCGCACAGGCTGCGCGAGACACTGCCGAACTCATCGGAGACTCGATCCTCAAGTCGAACAGCGGCAAGACCAAGGTGGATGAAGTAAGCGCAGCGATTCAGGCCGTGACGGATGAGTCTTCCCGCGTGAAACTTCTGGTCGACCAGATCAGCCTTGGCAGCGTCGAACAGACCCACGGCATCAGCAACATTGCACGGGCGATCTCTCAGATGGAGCAGCTTACCCAGACCTCCGCCGCGAGCGCTCAACAGAGTGCCAAGGCAGCAGGCGAGTTGACCGACCAGTCCGAGTCGCTTGAAGACATCGTCAAGATCCTCAGCACGGTGGTCAACGGCAATGAATCCGATACTTCTTCTCGCAACAGCTTTATCCGGCGCGCCGGCCGTACAGCTACAACCTTCGCATCGTAAACCGTTCTCCAAATGACTCGCTGCGCGGCATTGTGCCGCGCAGCGAGTCGTTTAAGCGGCTTGTCGAGGTGTTCCGCTGCTCAAACCGAGCGGCCTTTATTGTCGAATCGATAGGAAAGGTTATAGTTGCGTGTAGCGATTACAGCGTCAAAGCCGCAGATCGTACCCATCAGCCTAAATCCGTTGCCTGGAGCGCGAATGTCCCAGCCCTTGAACGACGCAACTATGCCGTCTTCCTTGTCTCATGGAGATACAAGACACTTCGCCCCGCTTGGCAGCAACATCAACGTGCTGATGATTTGGCCCAGATTCCCTCCTTCCTTCTGGGGATTTGAAGGCGTGCTTGAGATGATTCCCGAGAAGGCAATGACTCCCCCACTGGGGATGATCACGGTCGCGGCGCTCTGTCCTGCATCGTGGACGATTCGCCTGATCGACCACAGCTTTGATGAGCTGAGCGACGAAGACCTGCGATGGGCAGACCTCGTCATGATCAGCGCGATGCATGCGCAGCGATTGGATGCGATCGGAGTTCTGGGTCGAGCGAAGGCGCTTGATAGGCGCACCTTTGTCGGAGGTCCGTGGGCAAGCACCGAGCCGGACGTGGTCTTGAAGCACGCTGACCATGTCTTCGTCGGAGAGGCCGAGGAAGCCTTCGCCGCAATTGCGATAGCGCTTGAAGATGGAACGGCGCAGCGGTTGTACAAGGTGATCGACAAGCCGGACATGACGAACAGTCCGGTGCCCAGGTTCGATCTTCTGAAGCTGAACAAGTACACCTCGATGCCGGTACAGTTCTCGCGCGGATGCCCGTTCCAGTGCGAGTTCTGCGACATCATCACGATCTACGGCCGCAAGCCACGGGCAAAAGAGCCGGCCCAGGTGATCCGCGAACTGGACACGCTGCGGGCTTTGGGGTGGAAGAACGAGGTCTTCATCGTCGATGACAACTTCATCGGCAATCATCACAAGGCACTGGCCTTATCGCGTGAGCTTGGCGCGTGGCAGGTGGAGCACAACCATCCCTTCTCGTTTTACACCGAGGCCTCGATCGACCTCGCGGCCAAGACCGAGCTGCTGCAAGCGATGGTCGCGGCAAACTTCATGTACGTATTTATCGGGATCGAGACGCCCTCTTCCGAGGCGCTGAAGGAGTCTCGAAAGTTTCAGAACCTGCGCAGCAACAATGTGGACCAGGTCAGGATCATTCAGGAGGCTGGGCTGTGGGTGCTGGCCGGATTCATCGTAGGCTTCGACTCGGACGACGAGACCATCTTTCAACGCCAGCTGGACTTCATCGAACTCACCAACATCACGTGGGCGATGGCGGGAGTCTTGCAGGCGCCGCCGACAACGGCGCTCTACGACCGGATGAAGTTAGAAGGACGCCTGATCGAAGACAGTGAAGCGACCACCAACTTCAGCCCACCGAACTTCGAGCCTAACCTTCCGGTTCCAGTGCTGCTGCGCGGGCTGAGCACTCTTCTATCCGGCCTGTACGAGGCAAAGCCATTCTTCAAGCGGGCGCTTCGGTCGCTGGAGGTGTGGCAGCCACAGGAAACGCAGGTCCCGCCCGAACTTCCCATGGCGTATAACCTGCGCGTTCTCGGGGCGTCGATGTGGCGGCAGGGAATGCGGTCTTCTTACCGGGTAGAGTATTGGAAGTTTCTCTACCAGTTGCTGACACGGTTCGCCCGGAAGCCTGCGCAACTATGGCTTGGATTTACCGTGTTGCTCTCGGCGCACCACTTCCTGATCTACTCGCGCGAGGTTGCAAGGCAACTTGAGGCGGAGTGCCTGTCCATCGAGGCGCGTGGAGAGGTCCCAAGAAGAGCTCCTCGAGCAGTAAGTGCGGCGGCGCAACTGGCGGCGCGGGCCTGATGGGTCATTGGATTCGATACAGAGCCTAAGCAGCGTTGCTCAACTCCCCTCCGTCCAGATTTGAACTTCATCGGGGAGTAATTCCCGACGCGATCATTGACTACGCCTCTGGAGGGGACATCAGTCATAGGGTATTACTCACGGAGACAAATGCAGTGTCGGTGAGTTCACTGGCGAGTATACGCTCGATGAGAACGAGCGCCTGAGCTTAGGGAGTCTTGCTGGCTGCCAATGACGGCGATGTCTGGAGCGGCCGAGAAGATCACGCTCTTCTTTTTCGCAAATCCTCGGGCGCAGTTCCACGTCGTCAGCTTCATTTGGAGATCTTATCCGAACTTAGCTCAATTACAGGCGACCGAATCGCCATTGATGCGTACAGGCCGATGCACGTTTCCAGATCCGGTCGTGCTCGAAACGTGCATTGACGGGTTTAGCACTACCTAGACTCGAAGCTTTCTCACCAGCGGATTCCCTTCAAAGGATCGCCAGCAACCCCTTCCGTAGTGCTGCAGCGTTCACCACATCCCCCGTCCCTAGCAGCGCTTCAACTTCCGCATGCGTCCGTTCCCATATGGGGACGGCACCGGCCAGCGCCGCCCTTCCCTCCTCGGTCAGCGTCAGCAGTCGGCTCCGCCGGTCCTCAGGATCAGGCGTGACCAGCACCAGTCCTCGACGCGTCAGCGTCTTCAATGCTGCTGTCAAAGTGGTTCGGTCCATTGCCAGTAGCCCTGCCACTGAGCTCATCGTCGCAGGCTTAGGACGGTTGAGCGACATCAGCATGGAAAACTGCCCGTTCGTCAGTCCTGCCGGTCGCAGCGCTTCATCAAACCGCCGAGCCAAGGATCGCGCGGTTCGCTGGACGCTGAGACACAGGCAGCAGTCTCGTACTCGCAGGGTGGTCTCAAACGGTACAGAATTTTCTGTTGACATCTACTCTACTATGTTGATATCAACATAGCCTGTCAAGCCGCACCGCACCGCGCCTCCTTGGAGACTTCGCCATGTCATTTCTTCGCGACCTCAGGATTGCCGTCCGCTCCCTCGCCCGTGTTCCCGCTTTGTGGATCACTGTTGCTCTGACCCTTGCACTGGGGATTGGTGCGAACGCTGCGATCTTCTCGGTGGTCCGCGCAGTTCTTCTGCGCCCTCTCGCAAACCGGGACGAGGCTCGACTCCTCTACCTTCGCCAGAGCGCTCCTGGGATAAAGGAGGAAAACGCGACCTTTTCGGTTCCTGAGATCGACGACCTCGATAAGAATCTCACCACCGTCTCTGAGATGGGCAGCATCTCGGCGATCCCCTTTACCGTCGTTGGCCTCGGCACTCCCCGCGAAGTCCCGGCCGGTGTCGTCGATGGCCACTACTTCGAAGTCATGGGTCTCCGGCCCGTCCTTGGGCGTCTGCTCACGCCCGCCGATGACGGTCCCAATGCGCCCGGAGCCATCGTCCTCACCTACCGTTTCTGGCGCAACTCCTTGAAGGCCGACCCCGGCGTGCTCGGCAAGAACGTCCGCCTGGAAAGCGGCGATGGCGCACGGATGGCCACGATCGTCGGCGTCCTCGAACCCTCCGTCCCCTATCCGGTCGAGACAGAGATCATTGGCAACGTCGTCACCAGCCCGCACCACCTTTCGGCCACCATGGTCACGGGCCGCACCCACCGCATGACCGAGGTCTTCGCCCGGCTTGCCCCCGGTGCCACTCTCGATCAGGCCCGCGCCGAGCTTCGGACGCGCTATGCGGGAATCATTGCTGCCCACCCCGATGTCTACAAGGCCGAGGACCACTTCCGCATCGACGTCACCCGCATGCACGACCAGATCAACTCTCGCGCCAACACGATTCTCTGGGTGCTATTTGCTGCCTCAGCACTGCTCTTTGCGATTGCCTGTTCCAATGTGGCCAACCTGGTTTTGGCCCGAACCGTCCGGCGTGAGCCCGAACTCGCCGTGCGCTCGGCCCTGGGCGCCAGCACCGCTGTCCTTCGCCGTTCGTTGCTCGCCGAAAGCCTCGTCCTTTGCGGCTCCGGAGTCGTCGCGGCGCTTCTGCTGGCGTGGCCCATGGTACAGGTCATCGGCCGCTACGCTGCGCGCTTCTCTGTGCGCGCCCAGGAGATTCAGCTCGACTTCAGCCTCGTTGGCTTCGGCATCGTATTGTCCCTCGTCGCCGCCATCTTCCTCGCGTACATTCCGCGACTGCCTGCCGGCAATGGATCCGTTGCCAGCGGATTGACGAGCACGCGTAGCACCAGTTCCAGCAGCAACCGCCGTCTCCGCCTCTTCGCTGTCCTTCAGATCACAGCGTCTTTCCTGCTTCTGACTGGAGCCGCAGTTCTTGTACGCACCCTTTACACCCTCGAGCAGACTCGGCCACCCTTCGACACGTCTCACGTCCTTGCCATCAATCTCCCGGTCATGAACTTTGGCCGCAGCCCGGCGCAGGTCCGCGACTTCTACCAGGAGGTCCGTCGCCGCGTTGCCGCCCTCCCCGGGGTCTCCGATGTCGCTACCGGCTTCAGCGTGCCGTGGCGTGATGAGCAGGGCCTTAGTATCAACTTCACCTTTGCCGCGACCGGAGCAGCGCGCCCGCACGGCATCGAGGACTGGCGGTCGAAGTTCCGCGTTATCTCACCCAACTACTTCGAGACTTTGGGTGTTCCGCTTATCCAAGGCCGCGACTTCCGCGACTCCGACAAAGAGGGCGCTGAGCGTGTCGTCATCATCAGCCAGGCTCTTGCCAAAGAGCTGTTTCCGAATGGCGACGCCCTCAATCGCGAACTCCACTGGACCGATCCCGTCATCCAGTTCATCGGGCTCTCGCCCGAACCTCGCCGCATCATCGGGGTTGTCGCCGATATAGACGACGAGAACATCATCCCCGCTCCGGCCATGACCATCTATCAGCCCACCGATCAGGAAGGCTGGTACGGCCGTCTCTTGGTCCGCACCCAGACCGATCCCTACGCGCTCGTGCCCGCCATTACCCGCACTATCCATGAGATCTCCGCCGAGGAGCCGGTCGAACACCCCGCCACGCTCGAAGACATCCGCGCCGAAGCACTCACCTCCGACAAGCTCAACGCGATCGTCTTCGGCGGATTCGCCGCCGTCGCTCTGCTCATCTCTGTCGTTGGCGTGGCCGGTGTGCTGGCCTTCTCCGTCAGCGGCCGTACCCGCGAGTTTGGCATTCGTCTAGCGCTCGGAGCCCATCCCCGCCACATCATGAACGATGTCCTGGTCCAGGGCCTTACCATCGCAGGGATAGGGCTCGCGGCCGGCATTCTCTTTGGAGCAGCTGGGACGCGCGGCGTCGCAGTCTATGTCGCCGATGTCCACATGCCCGGCGTGCTCTCCTTCAGCGTTTCCGCGATCATTATCCTCATAGCCGCATTGGTAGCGAGTGCGATACCCGCCGCCCGGGCCGCGCGCGTGAATGCTGTCGAAGCGCTGAGAGCCGAATAGCTCCTGAAGCCGATCGGCACTGAACTCCCAAAAGCACACTAAGCCTGATTCCGAAGTCAGACAAGCGGCGCGCATCTCAAATATTTGAGCGTTCGAGCTTGGCTTGCTTCAGGATCGTGGTCCTCGCGCTCCAGCAACTTTTGCAAACACTCGATCCCGGTGATCGATGAGGTAAAGAAGAAGGTCAAAGGACTTTCTGCTCACCGCAATCGGTTGCTCCTGCCACTGAATGACCCAGCGAAGACGATCAACGGAGTCGTCGTCAAAACGAACCGATTCTATTGTTTTCAATGGCATAGAGGTCTTGAGCTGGAATTGATATTTCTTTGAGGCGAATTTGAGGTCTTTTCATGCTAGCCGTGGCATAAAAGCGGTCATGCAAACAAGAGCCCAAACGAGAGAAGCTTCTGGCCAGAAGCAGATCACGACTCCGGACAAAGCCATCGACCAAATGATTTACGAACAGAGGACGTTTGTCGTCTATGGACGGCCAACACTATGAGTCGACCACGGCGCGTTCCTATTGAAGTGATCCGCCGCCAACTCTGTCTCACGGTTACGAGACCGATTGCGGCGGCCAACCAAGCCCGCCCCCGTCCGACAGACCAAGATCGAAATGATGCCGAACGGAACTCTCCTCCTCCGCCCGAGTGTCCGGTCTGCGCTTCCTCGTGGTTCGTGCTTTCACCAGACGACGGCCAGAAGCCCGCAACCGTACAGCGGGCTTTGGGGAAGCATGGAATTCATACGCGGCTAGCAATGACGGGCGATCTCCTCGTCTGCTCCAGGTCATTTGAAGTTCACATAGGAGCTCGCGAATTCTCAAGAGTTCGCTCCTGACAAACCGCAGATGCAACCCGGTAGCCTTGCAGGCTGAGAAAGTCGGTTCGCGGTTGATTCCGTCGCAGCCGCCGTCTCGGTACGTACAGAACCTTCAAGCACGACCTTGAGAGGAACGGAAAATGTCATTACTTATCTCTGTTGGGATATTGGCCGGCCTCGCGCTTTGTGGCTACGTCTGCTATCAGGCTGGAGAGGCACGGCTCAGGAAGGTCAATCTGCCAAGAACCGCCCTGCGGAAGTTCCGCGGTAAGTCTCGGGCTGTCGCTATGGTCGTGCTTCTGGCGGCGGCCGCAACTCATCGTGCGACGGCCCAGACGACAGAGACGCTGAAGTCGCTCGCCACGCCGATGGCGGCCAGTTCCCCGACCATTGTGCCGATGCTGGTTCGTTACGATGGCTCTGCCGACCGAAGCGACGGCAAACCAAAGACCGGGGCGAGTCCCGTGACCTTCCTCGTCTACAAAGAGGAGCGAGGTGGTGAACCGCTCTGGATGGAGACGCAGAGTGTCGGCTTTGACGCGAACGGCAAGTACGAGGTCTACCTTGGATCGACCCTCAGCTCCGGCCTTCCCACCGACCTTTTCGGCACGGGCGAGGCCCGCTGGCTGGAGGTGCAGATAACCGGCGAACCGGTCCAGCCTCGGACGCTGCTTGTCAGCGTGCCCTATGCCCTCCACGCCGCCGACGCCGCGACGCTTGGAGGACTGCCGGCCTCCGCCTTTGCGCGGGCGGGCTTACCAGGCACGAGTGCCGTTGCCTCATCCGGCGCCGTCGCCGCTACATCGTCGAATACCGTCACCACGCCCGGCGGGACTGCCGGCCTACTGCCGGTCTGGACTGGCACCTCGACGATCGGCAACTCGATCATCTATCAGACCGCGACTGGAATCGGCATTGGCAAGTTTCCGAACGCTACGCTCGACATCGGCGGCAACTCCACCTTCCGGGGAATTATGGGCGTCTCCCGGTCTGGCGATGCCATGACGTCTCAAGGCGCCCCGTCCTTCCCTATCATGATGCAATCCTCGGTCTGGAACAGCTCTGTCGGCAAGGAGGTGCTTCCCTACTTTGATATCGAGACCGAACCCGTCGGAAATAACACCGCGTCGGCTGGGGCCACGCTGAACTTCCTCTATTTCAGCGGAGTGGGGTCTGCACCCAGCGAGAGCGGGCTCTACATCAATGGAAACGGCACCATTCACTTCGCCCCCGGCCAGACCTTCCCTTCGACATCGTCTTCAGGCACCGCACTGGCTGGCACCAGCGGCTCCGGCACCGGCGTTCAGGGCACGAGCACCTCCGCTACGGGCGTGGCAGGCTCCAGCACGACCGGCAACGGCATGCTGGGCTACACCTCCGGAAGTACGCTGAACACCGCTGGCGTGCTGGGCGGCGCTGGAGGTCCATCCGGCTTCGGTGGAATCGCCGGAGTCTGGGGGGATGCGTACTCCCACGTGGGCGTACTTGGCACCAGCCAGCTCTACGCAGGCGTGCAGGGCATCAGCAACTACGGCCAGGGTGTACAAGGACAGAGTGCTCTTGGCTTTGGTGTGCAAGGAACGAGCACCTCGAGCTATGGAGTATCCGGCACCAGCACCACTTCGAATGGCGTCTATGGATCGACCGGCGGTACAAGCTTATACACGGCTGGGGTGCTGGGAACGGCAGGCACACGCACCAGCGCCCAGGCCATCGCGGGAGTTTGGGGAGACTCCGGGAATCATGTAGGCGTCTTCGGGAGCAGCACCCAGTACCCCGGAGTTGCGGGCCAGAGCACGCAGGGCCAGGGAGTTCAGGGCACCAGCACGTCAGGCACCGGTGTGCAGGGAATCAGCACCTCGTCTTACGGGGTCGAGGGAAGCAGCACCAGCGCCCCGGGAGTGCTCGGCTACACTGCCGGCAGTACAAGCAACACGGGCGGCGTTGTCGGACAGGCAGGCGGCACATCTGGCTTCGGCGGGATCGCCGGTGTCTGGGGCGACGCGTCCGCCTACGTGGGCGTCTATGGAAGCAGCAATACGTATGCCGGAGTCGACGGCGTCAGCAACCATAGTCCTGGCGTTGTGGGAACGAGCACAGGTGCGAGCGGCGTATACGGCGTGAGCAACGACACCAACGGGAGCGATGATGTAGCAGGAGTGTATGGCTATGCTTCCAGCGCCTTGCCGGCGGTGAAGGGACGCAATGCCGGCACCAACGGTCCCGCCGCGATGTTTCTTAATGACTCGATCTCTGCACCCGCGGTGATTGGGATCAACGCCGCCGGCGGAGCAAACGTATCGTCGGTCGCCGTGTATGGTGATTCCGCTCAGAGCAGCGGTATCGGCGTCGAAGGCAACACCTTGAGCGGAATTGGCGTGTATGCCACGACCAACGCCCAATCGACGGGCTTTCAGCTCTCCAATTTCGTGGGTCCGGTAGCCTTGTGGGCCGATTCCACCCCTCCGAATGGTGACGGCGAGGGAATAGCCATCCGCGCTACGGCGAACGGCAACAACGCGGGGTCCTTTACGAATAACTCTGAATACTCAACCATCTACAGCTACAACTACGGCTCCGGAGGTTCCGGCGCAGACGCCTTCAACGCGATCGAAGCTGCCAGCCCGAATGGAGTTTGCGGCTTCGGCGGCAACGGCGATATGACCTGCACGGGACAGGTGAAGGCGCTCGCCACGACGGGCAATGGCGCCCGCACCGTCGAGACTTACTCGATGCAGTCTCCAGAGAACTGGATGGAAGACTTCGGTTCTGGAACATTGAGGAACGGCCTGGCCACTGTGTCGATCGACACAGCCTTCGCAGAGACGGTGAGCGGCAACGCGGACTACCACGTCTTCCTCACTCCGCGTGGCGACTCGAAGGGGCTTTATGTGACGAACACGACGGCCACCAGCTTCGAAGTTCATGAGTCCGGAGGCGGGACTTCCACGCTGAGCTTCGACTATCGCATCGTTGCCAAACGCCGCGGCTTCGAGACGCAGCGTATGCTCGATGTGACCGAAACCATGAAGGCCGTAAAAGCCAGGAACGACCTTCAGGCGGCGCGCTTCAAGCAGGTGGTCAAGGAATGACTCGGCGTAGCTCTGCGTCTCACTGAATCTGCAATGGCTGGACGGCGGTAATCCGATTACCAGAAGCAGATGGCCGACGATCGTGGCAAGTGTCCCGAATCCGAACTTTTCCCGCTCTGGTCAGATTTGGCATCTGACATTCAGGCCCCAAAGGCTGAGGATTCATGGAGAGCGAACGATGAGTGGCATAAAGCGCTGGACGGCGCTGCTGGTGACAGCGGCGGCGATGATGACTTTAGGCGGGTGCAAGACCACGGTTGTGGAAAAGGAAGTGCCAACACCGGATCATCACGACGACCATCGCGACGATCATCGGCCGCCTCCACCTCCGCCGGATCATCACGACGATCATCATCAGCCTCCGCCGGATCGCCGATAAGGGGCGGTCGTGGGGCCCTCGGCAATGCTTAGCGAAAGTTGCGCACCTCTTCACCAAGCAAGCCAAGCCGGAACTGGCTGCCGCCTGAGAACTCTGTGGAGTCGGGCGTAGCTTGATTTCCTTGAAGTCGAAGCCGTCATCCGCACAGAACTCACCTCTGCGACCGCTGCAGCACTACTGGGACCACCGGAGGCCCGCTCATCGGCGGCACATCGATCGAGGGATCAGACCCGTCCGGCGCGGGTCCGATCGCAGGTCTTTCACCCCCAGTTTGTGCCTTGTGGGCCAACATTTCGCCCAGCCATCCGAGGTCGATCGTCTTCTGCAATTCCATCCGATCGCCCTTTATAGTGCCTGCGTAGGTGCCATTCCCAGATTTGAAGAACACGTGCTCTCCGTCGACCTCTCCCTCGGTGACTGGACCGTCGTCCGCTCCACCCAGAAAGCCGCCTCCGCCTCCCTCCATCTGTCCGGTGATAACGTTGCCCTTCTGCACCAACGTGAATACCGAAGCGCCGCTGCCCATCAGGAATGCCATGATGCCTGGTGGCGGCGCTCCTGGCACCGGCCTCCACAACCCGGTAATCCCTTGGCCTTCAGGAACTCTGCGCTTCCAAACCGGTACCTGGGGCCGCAACTCGGCCGTCGCCGCTTCTACCGTGACCTTCGCGGAAGCAAGCCCCGGCGAGCTAACCTCGACCGTGATGCGTCCAGCTTTCTTCTCTGTCTGCACCAACCCCATGCAGTAACCGCCAAAGGCCTTGCGCAAATCGCCTTTATCGGGCTGCTGATTGGTCGGGTCGCCGTTCCCCGTTCCGATCAGCCGCCCCGATCCCGAGACCTTGAACTTCACATCATTTTCGGTGATTGGGACAACCCGCCCTTCGGCGTCACGTACTTCCACGGCAAACATCCCGACATCCTCTCCATCCGCTTTCAACGTCTGGCGGTCCGCGGTGATGACCAGCGTCTTCGCGGTTCCCGTCGTCTCGCGCTTCGCCGTAAGTGCCACCTCGCCGTTCTTGAATCCGCGAGCTTCGATGACTCCGGGAGCGTATGTCACGATCCAGTCGACATGGCCATCGCGTGGGACATCCTTCGCACCAAGACTTTTCCCGTTCAACAGGAGTTCCACCTTGTCGAGGTTTGAGTACACCCACACAGAGACCGTCTTGCCCTCATAGCCCGGCCAGTTCCAGTGCGGAAACAGGTGAAGCACGGGCCTTGAAGTCCACCAGGACTGGTAGTAATAGAAAGAGTCTTTGGGGAAGCCACATGTGTCGATGATCCCGTACTGCGAACTGATATTGGGCCATCCATTTGGGGAAGGCTCGCCCCGATAGTCAAATCCGGTCCAGACAAAGCCGCCCGACACCCACGGTCTCGAATTGCAGAAGCTCCACCAACCCTCGGCAGAGGCCCTTCCCGTCGTCGTATAGGGATCGTAGGAAGAGACGAACCCCTTGGCTTTATCCGTTACATAGATTCCACGTGTGCCAACCGCGCTCACGGTCTCCGTCCCCATTACTGGACGATCGGGATGTTCCTTGTGATATGCCTCCGCCTGCGGATCCATGTAGTTGTATCCAATTACATCGAGTACCGCGAGGCCACCCTTTCCAATGGCACCTGTCGGCGCAATCGAAACCGGACGGGTTCCATCCAAGGCATCAACGTGCGCCTTCATGGCGGACAAAATGGCGACACCGCGCTCTCTGTTCGCCATCCCCTCTTCATTCCCCATAGACCACATGAAGACACTTGGCCGGTTCCTGTCCCGCCTCACCAGATCGCCAAGCTGGTTCAACCCCTCATCGTTTGAAGACATCATGCGGGTCTCATCGAAGACCAGCATCCCCAGTTCGTCACACGCGTCCAGCAGTTCAGGTGTCGGTGGATTATGCGAGGTTCGCAGAGCGTTGCAACCCATCTCCTGTAACTTGCTGACCCGGTAATACTGGACTGCATCGGGGACTGCCACACCCACTCCAGCATGGTCCTGGTGATTACAGGTTCCCTTTAGTTTCAGAGGGCGTCCATTGAGAAAAAAGCCCTTCTCCGGATCGAAGTGTGTCGTCCGAATTCCGAAACGGGTCTCGTAACGATCGACCGTCACTCCACCGGCCTCCAGTTGCGTCACCATCCGGTAGAGATGCCTTTGCTCAAGCGACCAGAGCATTGGGTGCTTCACCACGATCTCCTGGGTATATTCGTGCTCTCCTAACGCAGCAATTGAGATCGCGTCCGACCGCGATCTGCCAACGACTTTGCCTTCGGGATCAAGGATCGATGCGATCACGCGCACGGCCCGCGTCTCCTTTTCACCATTCGCGACCTCGGTACGAATCGCGAGCGTGGCTGCCCCATCACTGACCTTCGCAGCCACGAAGGTTCCCCATTGCTTCACACGGACCGGGGCCGTCTTCACCAACCAGAGATGCCGGTAGATCCCGGCCCCCTCGTAAAACCATCCGTCGGTGGACGTGGCGTCAACCCGAACCATCAACACGTTCCGCCCGCCGGGATTGGCGAACGCAGTGACATCGAAGCTGAACGGGTCATACCCGCCCTTGTGCGTTCCGATATAGAAGTTATTAAAGACCACCATGCTTTCGCGGTAGGCACCGTCGAACTCGAGCGTAAGCAGCTTTCCCGCATCTTCCGCCGGCAGTTCGAACACTCGCCGGTACCAACCGATGCTCGTCTCCGGATACTTCCGTCCCAGGGGATAAAATCCCTTGCTCTCGAGCGCCCCGTCGTTGGTAAAGGGCAGCTCAATCGCCCAGTCGTGCGGCAGATTCACCGCCTCCCAGTCGCCATCGTCAAACGCCACAGACCCCTCGGGCAGGAAATTCCCGGTCTTCTGAAAGTTTCCCGCACGAGCCGTTCCGAACCCGAAGTCCTTCTCCGGGTCATCAGCATTTCCGAGATGAAAACGCCATCCAAAATCGAGCAGCAACCGCTCCCGCGCCGATGTGCCTTGAGGAGCCACGGATTGATCCTGCGTCGCTCCTTCCGGCTCGTCTGGCGTATGAGCCGCCGCAAGATCAGGCTGAGCGTCAGCCGCCGCAACAATCCCTAATGGAAGCAGGCCGTTAGCAGCCGCCACAGCCGGGGCCATCAGCCCCGTCTTCAATAAATTCCGCCGCGAAAAATTCTTCATGTGCGCTCCGAGTCGATTGAAGGCTCCAATGCCTGCTACCGCTTCCAAACCGATGACAAACATAGTGGCATAAACCCATCACGTAAGGCATCCGGGATGGAGATTCGCTGGATTCGCCCGCTGTCCCGCCTTTGGATACCTATTCGCCCGCGTCGACATCTCGATCTCAACACCCTGGCACGATCGGGACGACACCAAAGTCTTCAACAAAAACGCGTCATGGGATCAGAGAACTTCGCCGCTCCGTTTCAGCAGGACCCTCAACCAAGAGCCGGACCAATGATCCGTTCCATAACCGCATAGGAACGCCCATACCCATAGCCTGCGCGGGAACCCCGCTAGCTCGTACAGATTGACGGGACGGAAGCTGGCGTGCTCCGATCAAGACAGTGAGCCGCAAGTCCGTACTTCCGGTGGATGCGATTCTGCCGGAGATGATCGAGTCTCTGCGCCGGACGCCGAATCTCGTCATCGAAGCTCCGCCCGGCGCGGGCAAGACAACGCGTGTTCCGCCTGCTGTTCTCGATGTGGTGCAGGGCGGCGTCATCGTCCTTGAACCGCGCCGGATCGCAGCGCGGCTCTCCGCGCGCCGTGTCGCGTGGGAGCTAGGCGAAGAGGTCGGTGAGACTGTCGGCTACCAGGTTCGTTTCGAAGAAAAGAGCGGCCCCCGCACCCGGCTCAGGTTCGTCACAGAAGGCATCCTGACGCGACGGCTTATGACCGACCGGACGCTGAAGGGCGTGGACGCGGTGATCCTCGACGAGTTCCACGAACGTCATCTCGACAGCGATCTCGCGCTCGCCCTGCTGAAGCGACTTCAAGAGACGCGGCCGGCGCTGTGCATCATCGTGATGTCAGCGACGCTCGACGCTGCGCCCATCGCCCGCTTCCTTGGCGATTGTCCGGTGCTGCGTTCTGAAGGCCGCATGTTTCCGCTCTCCATCCGGCACCTGCCCTACTCTCCGGAGTCGCTGCAGGTGCAGATGCGGAAGGCAGTCGAGCTTCTGCTGAGAGAGAAGCACTCCGGCCACATCTTAGCCTTTCTGCCTGGCATTGCGGAGATACGTCAAACCATGCGCGAGTGCGAGTCTGCGGCGCGAAGTGCGGGATTGCTTATGCTCCCCCTCCACGGCGACCTCACGCCCGCCGAACAGGACCAGGCAGTTATGCCAGGCCCGGCACGAAAGCTGATCCTCGCGACCAATGTGGCTGAGAGTTCCGTCACGGTCGAAGGAGTCACCGCCGTTATCGACAGTGGGCTTGTGCGGATCGCAACCTATTCTCCTTGGACAGGTCTTCCGACTTTGCAGGTAGGCCGGGTCAGCAAGGCCTCCGCAACCCAGCGTGCGGGCCGTGCCGGACGTACCGCGGCGGGCGAGGTGCTGCGGCTCTATCCCGAAGAGGACTACCTGCTACGGCCACAGCAGGACAGTCCCGAGATCGCGCGCAGCGATCTATCGCAACTCTTGCTGACCCTCCGCGTAATGAAGATCGCCTCCATCTCCGACCTGGACTGGCTCGACCCGCCGCCTGTAGAGGCCGTCGTGCTCGCCAAGTCCCTTCTCGATCAGATCGGAGCAAAGGATGAGATGGCGGAGCGCATGAGCCGCTTCCCTCTCACTCCGAGACTCTCACGCATCGTCGTTGCGGCAGTCGATCGAGGAGTCGGCGAAGATGGATGCCGAGTCGCCGCAATCCTCAGCCTTGGCGAGCGAAGCGAGAAGAGTGACCTGCTCGAAGCGTTGGATCGCGCGCCCAGCCCTCGCGAGCGACAGCACACAGAGCAACTGTTGCGAGCGGCAGGCCTATCGGGAAAGCCTAGCCATGATGACGATTCCCTGCTGCTCTCCATACTTGCGGGCTTCCCGGACCGCGTCGCGCGCAGAAGGTCGGGCAGCCAGATTGTGCTGTCGAACGGCGTCTCGGCAGAAGTTGCCGGTGCGTCACACCACGATGAGTTCCTGATCGCCATCGATGCAGAGGATCGCAAGGAGAAGCCGATGCCGCTGGTCCGTATGACCGCGCGCATAGAGCCGGAGTGGCTGCTCGATCTCTTCCCCGAACGGGTGAAGGAGAGCTCGACCGTCGTTTGGAACCGCGCCAACGAGCGCGTGGAGCAGGTAAATGCTCTGCTCTACGACAAGCTCGTAATTGAGGAGTCGCATGGTCCGGCGCCGGCTGAAGCCGCAGCCGATCTACTTGCGCGAAGAGCTCTTGAGGTGGGCATCGAGCAGTTTGTGGAGAAGGAACTCCTCGATCAACACCTGGCGCGAGTTGCGTTCGCAGGCTTCGACGCTCCGAATATTCCGCAGATACTGCGCGAGGTCAGCCTTGGACTGTACAGCTTCAACGAACTGAAGGACGCGGCGAAAGGCTTCATCGCTCTGCTGGAACAAAAGGTGGATGGGAGACTGCTGAACGATCTCGCCCCACAGAGCGTGCGGCTTCCGAGTGGGCGGCAGACGAAGATTCACTACGAGCGGGAGAGGCCACCATGGATCTCATCACGCCTGCAAGACTTCTTTGGAATGAAGGAAAGTCCGAAGATCGGTCCGAACAAGACTCCTCTGGTCGCTCACTTGCTCGCGCCGAATCATCGTGCGGTTCAGACCACGACCGACCTCGAAGGCTTCTGGGAGCGCCTCTATCCGCAGGTACGCAAGGAATTGATGCGGCGCTATCCTAGACATCAGTGGCCCGAGCGGCCCTGAGGGCAAAACGTAGCGGAAGCCACTCGTCCAGGTTAGTAGGGCAGTTGGACGCGGCGGCCGCTATAAACACTACCCCTGCACCTGTGGGTTTTGTATACGTTTCGGGATGTCTTGGGATGTTCTTGAAAGAGTTAGTGGCGGAGAGTGGGGGATTCTCTTCTGCCATTACGATGAAGCTCTTCCGAATGAGCTATATAAAGCGTTTCACCCGCTCCAGACAAGGGTTTCATAGCCGTTACAGCATGTCAGATCATACGGTGCCATACGGACTTGTGTCGACGGAAAACCGGGAAAAGTGTCACAGGAGTGTCACAAACTTCAGCACGTATCGAGCATAAAACTGGAGCTGATTCTGGCATTCTGATTTGGCCCACTCTGGCGGTTTAAGTTGGCCCACCCTATGGGCAGAGCGGACTCTACCCTGTTTCTCACGCGAGTTGAGGGACGGAGGGCGAGTTGGGGGACGGAGAGCCAAGGTGGAGCTATACGAGCAGATTCGTCGAGAGTATGAGTTTGGGGTTGGGTCCGTGATTGGTGTGGCGCGGAAGCTGGGCGTGCATCGGCGCATGGTGCGGGAGGCTGTGCGGAACGCAGTTCCAGCGCAGAGGAAGAAGACCGAGCGCGGCTATGGCCGCATCATCAACATCGGCTCCATGACCACCTTTCGCGGCTTCTTCGAGGTTGCGGCCTATGGTGCAAGCAAGGCGGCGGTGGGCTCGCTCACGAAGTCGCTGGCGGTGGAGTGGTCTCGCCATGGCGTTACCGTAAATGCGATCGCACCGGGAGTCTTTCGCACCGACATCAACACGCATCTGCTCGACGGCACCGAGCGAGGCCGCGAGTTTCTGACGCGGACTCCCATGGGCAGATTTGGCGATGTGCAGGAGCTTGTTAGCTCCGCTGTATTTCTCGCCTCACCTTCGGCATCCTTTATAACGGGTGAGATTCTCGCCGTGGACGGCTCTGTTGCAAACTTGCGGAGGCGGGGTAAAAATTGGGCTGAGCGCGGAGGGATCTGGTCATGTCAGAGTTCAAGTGGCGTCAATTTGAAGGCGAGATCATCCTCTGGGCGGTGCGTTGGTACTGCCGGTATGGGATCAGCTACCGTGATCTTGAGCAGATGATGGGAGAGCAGGGCGTGGGCGTCGACCATTCCACGATCTACCGTTGGGTTCAGAAGTACGCGCCGGAGATTGAAAAGCGGCTGCGCTGGCAATGGCGCCGCCCGCGTTCGACGAGTTGGCGGGTCGACGAGACCTACGTGAAAGTGCGCGGCAAATGGGCCTATCTGTACCGAGCGCTCGACAAACAAGGAAACACGATCGATTTCTATCTCTCGCCGACGCGGAACGCCAAAGCGGCGAAGCGCTTCCTCGGCAAGGCGCTGAGCGGATTGAAGGCTTGGGAGCTGCCGGATATCATCAACACGGACAAAGCTCCGACCTACGGTATCGCGATTTCAAAGTTGAAGGCCGAAGGTAAGTGTCCTGAGAACACAGTGCATCGAAAGGTCAAGTATCTGAACAATATTGTCGAGGCCGATCACGGTAAGCTGAAGCAGTTGATTAGTCCCGTGCGGGGTTTCAAAACGCTGAAGACCGCCTATGCGACCATCCGGGGGTTTGAGGTGATGCGTGCGCTGCGCAAGGGCCAAGCGGCGATCTTCAACCTCACGCAAGACATCCACGGTGAGGCACGCATCGTCGAACGCGCTTTTGGCATCGGAGCCAGTGCGCTCGCGGATGTCGTCGCCCTCATCGGGGAACAACTTGAACTCCACCCAGCTTGACGGCAAGGCCAGAGGAATGTCACGCACACCTGCGTCCATGCCGAAAGGTTGCAACAGAACCGATCCGCTCGACTATTTTGCAGATTCGCTCTAAGGACTCTCTGGCCGTTTAGAAGCGTTCAGGTGGAGGGCAGCTCGGACCGTGTTGTGATCCATCCAGATCAGCGAGGAGCCTTCGAATCTCCAGGGCAGCCCGCGCTGGGCAGACCTGACAGCTGCCTTCAAGGAACCAAACCTGCCCTCTGCAAGATTCGAAAGTTATGGAGGGCTGTGAATGGGGGCAGTACACCAAACGTCAAAGATCGAACGCTAGCGATCTGAGGCGGTGCAAACCGATGAGAAGTGCATGCTAAAGTAACCAAGTTCTGAGGCGACGTAACAAGTCGTCGGCTGCCTCGTCAAAACAGCATTCTGATTTGCGGGGAACCCATGTCTAAGACAGTACGCTTGCTTTACACGGCAGCTCCCTTGGTCATGACCATGCTGGCATCTCTCACTTGGGCGCAGGGTGCTCGCACTGGTATTGATCCGACCATGCTTACCTTTGAGGTCGTCTCGGTGCATCCAGATTCACCTGAAGGTATGGGTGGAATGGCAAGTGTGCAATGGAGGGATACAAGTTACGAAGCATCCCACGTGACCGTTAAGGAACTCATACGCGAGGCGTATGGAGTAGAGGATGTTCAGATCCAGAACGCGCCTAAATGGATAGATTCGCAACCGTTCACCGTAGAAGCGCGGGCTGATTCAACTGCAGCTGAGTCGATGAAAAACCTAGATGATGCAGGGCTGAGACTGAGCCGGGAACACATGCTGCAAGCACTGCTCAAGGAGCGATTCCGCCTCACGGTCAGGTCAAGCATAAAACAGCTCCCAATCTATGAAATTGACTTCAGTAGCGAGGTCCCTGGCCTACAGCGGGCCATCGCAGGTACTCAATATGGGGATGGGGCGACATGGGGTGACGGTTCTCCAATGGGAGCGCATTGGGTGTCCTACTACTTCATCGCCGGTCACATTGAAATGAAAGGACAGGGCGCTTCGATAGATCAACTCGTCGATCGGCTAAATCAGAAGCTAACTACGCAGCTGGGTCGCACGTTTGTGAACGCCACGAATCTCAAAGGGAACTTTGATTTTGACCTAACCTTCACAGTTCCGTGGCGAACGGTCTACGGCCCCATGGACAGCTCATTGATGGCAGGCGGTGCTTCTGAGGAAGGCTCTACAGATTTCTCCCTCTTCTCGGCTTTCAAGAGCCAGCTTGGCTTAAAAGTGAGATCAACAAAGGGACCAGTTCGCACGTTGTGGATCGAGCGTGTAGAGCAGCCCACCGAAAACTGATGGATAGGAGAGAAAGGAATTTCTGTCCCGCCGCGTCGCAGTGTCAAACGTTTCGGATGACGGGGCACCCGGAAGGGCAGTCTTCTCCGATTGCGCAAACGAACGTCTGTGCAAAGCTGGCACTGCCGGTACAAAGCGCAGCATTTAGGGGTTGCAAAGGTCTTTTGCGATTGCCATGTTCTATTGCGACAGCGCTAACGAAGCCTGCCAGAAGGTGGCCTTCCCGTGGGCTGGATCGAGGATGGTCACCTGGCAGTCGTACTTCCCAGCCTGTAGTTGTGAGACACCAATGTTGAAGTCCAGCGGCGCTATGGCGAGCCTTCCCGTCGCGACCGGAGTCACCGCGAGCGGCTGTGTCTCGAAAACCTTTACGTGGTCCCGATAGAAGCTGACGTAAGCGACAAACGATTGCGATACTGGCGCCGGTTGGCCAATCCTTTCATCGTAAGCTTGCAGGTAAACATAGAGCTCCCGCCCTTTCGTGAAGACACGCGTGACGCTCGGTACCAGCTCCCTGCCATTCGCGATGAGCGGGTTCGCTGCCACTGCCTTGGCCGCGTCCTTGCCTTTCATAGCGTCGTACAAAGAGTCTTTTAGATCGACACGCTGGCCGCTGAGAACGACCGAGCTGATGGGCACATACTGTATCTCCTTGTTGAGATTCGGGATGACGAAATTGGTCTGGAAGGTGCCGATGCGACCCGTCTCGTCGTCGCGGGCTAGAAACTTGATCGTGTACTTGCCGGGCAGCAGGGTAAAGCCAGATTCGTACTCGATTGGCCGCTTGGCAAGCTCGGCTGCGGTGGCGTCCGAGAGCTTGATGTTCACGTTGTCGCGGACGTTGCTGACGGTATTGTTGCCGTAGGTGTCCTTGACCTCGCCAACGAAGTCGATCAGCGTGTGCTCGGCACCACCCTTCTTCGCAAGGGCCAACTCGCGGCCGGGAATCTTCACCACGATGGGCACGAAGTATTCGGCCCGGTTGAGTTGGAAGTAATTGATCTCCATCGCCACGGTGAGGTCGGTGACAGGATCTTCGAGCATCAGAGCGTCTTCAAGCTGGCGCTCTTTCTCCGTGGAATTGAACTTGCCGAACTCCTTGCCCGCGTAATACCCCGGTCGATACTCGAGCTTCGCATCGGCTGGCTGGTTGACGGTGACCTTGATCTTGCGAAAACGCCCGTCGAGCGTGGTATTCGTCGCGTAGTACCCGAGGATGTAGTAGTCCGAAATGGACTGCTGCGCATTGACGATGCCGCGCGTGAGGTCGTTGTAGTCGAGCAGCGCTTTGCCGCCGGTGTCGCCGGCTAGCGAGAATATGGTGTCCTGCGAGCGCTGGAAGTTTGCGGTGTTGGCCTGTGCCGCCGTCCCGGAGTACATGCCCTCGTTGCCAGGCGAGCCCTGCGTGGCGTCACCCAACGGAGCGGACGCGACAAGGCCGCGCGCGTCGATCGGCCAGAAGGAGACGCCGGCGCGGATCGCCGCATCGACCGTCGCATGAAGTTGGGCCTCGTTGTCCGTGCCGTTTAGCCGCAGGCCGCTTGCGAAGTAGATCAGCGACTTCTTTTCGTTGAGGCCGCCAAGCATGTGCGCCGCGGTCTGCAGCGCGGCAAGCTGGCGATCTGTATTGAAGACGTTGAACTCGCTATCGTCCTGGCCGAAGGCCGCACCCGTGTCCGCACTGCTGGCGTCGTCTATGGAGTCGGCCGAGCCCTGTCCCTCACCGATCACCAGCGTCTCGAGGATGCTCAACAGCCGGTTACGGTCGGCCGTAAAGTCCTGCAATACATCCACCGATCCGCCCTGGTAACGCAAGATGGAGACTAGGTCGACCGAGGTCATCTGGGTTCGGACGAACTTCTCCGCGGCGGCCAGAGCGCGGAGCTGATCGCCCGGCGGCATGGCGCTCATGTCGAAGTAGAGCGCGAGCAGGCGGCGATCTTTATAGCGAAGGCTCTCGGGCTGTTCGGGAGCAAGCTGGGTTCGCCCAAGGCGCTTGTAGATGGTGATGCTCTCGTCCTTTGCCGGCGTCGCGGGCAGTGGTTCAGCCGTTGCCGGTAAGGTCTGGTGCTCGCAGAAGCGGATCTTCTGCTCCACGCCATTCTCGGTCAAGGTAAAGTCGCCCGCAGTGAGGCCCTGCACGGACTTGCCGTTCTTGTCCTTGACGGTGACAGCCTCGACCACAAGCTGTGAGCGGACCGCGAGCGTGAAGACCTCGGAGGCTCCTGCAGATTTGTTTTGCCCGATGGTTTGGGCACGCAACGGCGCGGCGATCATCAATGCGAGGGCGATATAAGTGAGCCATGAGCGCTTCATCTAGAACCTCACTCTCGCGGTCATCTGCAGGCTGCGCATCGAGTTGGTCGAGGTGGGCAGGCCAAAGACAGGGCTGCTCAACGAAGGGTCGATGGTCGTGTTGTAGCTTGTGAAGACGGCGTGATTAGCCAGGTTGGTCGCGTCCATCCGGATGTCGAGGTTGTAGCTCCTGACGATGCGGAAGGTGCGTGAGAGCGATGCGTTGAAGGTCAGAGAGCCGGGGCCGGTGATGGAGCCGCGTCCCGCGTCGCCCCATTGTCCGAGCTGTGGGGCAGTGTAGGCTCCGGGGTTGAGATAGTGTCCTGGGGCTGCGGCGTAGACTGAAGCCGAAGTGCGGTCGGGGCGAAGATTACCGGTCACGCCGCTGCCATTGGCCGCAGCGAGATACACCGGCGTCTCCGGTAGACCGCTTCCCGCGACGATCGTGCCGCCAACGGTCCACTCCTTATAGGCTCGGCCGCGCCAGCCGCTCAACAGAGTGCCGCCGCCAAGTCCCATCCCGGTGCTGTATTGGAAGGTGGTGGTGAGCAGGTGACGCTGGTCGAAGGTCGACAGCCCGCGCTCGGCGCGAAGGTCGAGCCAGTTCTGCGCGATGCTCACATTGGATGCGCTCTGCGCAGTCGAAGAGGACGATGAGGAGGATGTCGCGACGGGACCCTGTCCGCCCAGCGCCGCGTCGTCATCGATCGACTTCGAGTACGTGTAGAGCATCGACGCGGTAAAGCCACTGCGCAGGCGGCGTCGCAGTTGCACGCTTGCGGCCTCGCGGCTCGAGTCGCCGTTCGAAGTCCGGTAGGCGAAGCCCGAGGGGCACGATGGACAAGGGTTGATGCCGCCAAGCGGGTAAGTGTTGGGAAGGAACTCCTGCACGCCGCGGGTGCCCTTCACGCCAAGGTAGGTCGCCGTCATCTGCAGCGCCGCAGGCAGGTCGCGCTGCATGGAGAGCTGCCATGTCTGCGCGTAGCCGACGCGGAAGTCGGGGTCCACGGCAAAGGTGTTCGCCGTCGTCGCCGTGCAGTTCTGCCGCACCAGGCCTGTGGAGAGTGTCAGCGGACAGGCGCTGCTGTTCTCCGCATCGAGCGTTTGCGACAAGGGCGACTGCTGCGCCAGCTTAAGAGCTGTCGCCTGGTAGACCGAGGTGTCCGCATAGACGCCGTAGCCCGCGCGCACCACAAGTGAAGAGCCCGGTACGGGACGCCACGATACACCGAGGCGCGGCTCGACAAGGTTGCGGTCGGGCCGCAGCAGCGAGTTCGGATAGCGCTCCCCGGTGAGCGCACCCACCGGGGAGCTAGCAAGCACCGGCTCGACCGCAGTGAAGCCGGAGGCCACGTCCAGGTTGACCAACCGGTCCTTGATCTCCGTGATCGGTGCGCCATACTCCCAGCGAACGCCAATGTTGAGGGTCAGCTCCGGGCGGAGACGCCAGTCGTCCGTGATGTAGGCGTCGTAGACCGACTGGCGAAGGTACTTGTCCGCGTTGCCGTAGGCGATCGAGCTAGTGTCAGGCGCGCCGCTGATGAAGTCGGCAAAGTCCGAACCCGTTGCGGCACCGGTGAAGGTAAAGGTCCCGCGCGGATCCTCCTGCGAGAGATAGTTGAACTCCTGCCGGCGAAAGTCGCCGCCGAGAGTGACATTATGGTGACCTTTGAAGAATCGTGCGGAGGGTGCGACGGCCTCGGTGCGATTGCGATTGAAGGCAGATTCGGCATCGGTCAGCGCGGCGATGCCGCTCGAAAAGACCAGCGTTGGAGGTCCCCAATCGGCCGCCGCCTGGCTCACACCGCCGATACCAGCATCGCCTGCAATGTTGCTGCGGTTGGCGAAGTAAGGCGTCACCAGCGTCCGCAGGCGGCTGAACTTATACCCCAGCGTGGTGTAGACACCATGGTTCCAGCGGTGCTGCCAGTTCGCATTCGCTTCAAGACCGAGGGTGCCGGTCGTGTCGCGGAAACCGAAGAGGCTGGAGCTATCGGCCCGCGTGCTCTCAAAGCCGAATCCTCCGTAGAACTCATCTCTGCGGCCAATGCTCTTATCGAGCCGCGACTGAAGCGCGTCCTGGTGTGAGTGATTCACGATGCCGGTCTGGTAGTTGTACTCCGAACCGCCCGCAAGATTGGGCAACGGATATAGAGCGAGCAGAGCCTGCGCCACCGGGTCGATGGGCGTCGTGTCGCGTTGTGCCAGCGTCGGCACCAGACCGGACTCGGTCGCCGCGCTGCCGCTTCGGCTCCACTGATAGGCAAGAAAGAAGTTGGGGCCATGCCGCAGAATGTGAGGAATTCGAATGGGTCCGCCCACCGTAGCAATGCCGGTGATGGTGCTGTAGGACGACTTCGGCGTATTCAGCCCGGTAAGCGAATAGGGACGCGCGTCCAGCGCCGAGTTGTCATAGATGATGCCAATCCCACCGTTGTAGAGTGCCTTGCTCCCCTTGCGCGTGTTGCCAAAGCCCTGCGACATGGCGAACTTTGAAGTGGCCGCATTGTTCACGCTGCCGTTCACCAGGAAGCCGTCGTTCGAGGCTGCAGCTTCATCTGGAGGCTTCAGAGCTTCGGCCTCGCCGGGCTTCGTGGCCGGCTTCTCCGGTGTTGCCGGCAAGGGTGCTTGCAGTTCGGTCTTCACGATTTTCGTCTGTGCAATGACCTCATCCAGCGTAAGCATCTTCAGCTCCCACTTGACGACGGGAAGATCCGGCTTCACCGTAACCTCACGGTGCAGCGTGTTGAAGAGCGACATGGTCACGTCCATCTGCCACACGCCGTCGGCGAGATTGTGAAACGCGTAACCGCCATCCTCATCGGAGGTGGTGCTGATCTTTGTTGTCCCCTGCGTTGCCGTGATCGTCGCGCCCGGGACCGGATGCCCGTTGAATGTGACCTGGCCAAAGTGTTCTGCCGCATGGGCGGAGCACGCGGCCGAAAGGCAGAAGAGCAGAAGCGCGGAGCGAAAATATCCGCCGGCCCGCGACCACAAAAACGAATGCTTCATTAATTAGCTGGTCTCCCAAGAAGAATTACGACGTCCGTGCCGCAAAGTTCAGTGCTTATCGAATCGGCTGGCGACTCCCGCCGCGAAGGACCGCGACGAGCAGTTATCGCACGGAGTGAATGTGCGGTGAAGAAATCGAGGAAATAACTTCGCGCCGCCCGGCGCCCCTTGGGAAGTAGCCGGCGGCGGACGCTATGAGTTTGTCAAACTAATTAGCCGAAGGCTTCTCGACGTGGTCGATTGCGAGCACCTCGACCGGCGTCTTCTCCGCGCTCATCTTCAGCCCCAACTGCTGCTGCAGTGCTTCGGTCAGCCCGGCTGCCGGTTCGACCCCATCGGCCAGTTTCCCCACAGGAGAGTGTCCGTTGAACTGCGTATCGTCGGGCAGAAAGGTCACACTGAAGTCGAATCGTCCCTTCAGCCCGGTGTTGTCCACTACCGGACGGTCAAGCACCAGCGTCTGCAGGAACCCGGTGAAATCGCCCACCGTTCCATTGCGGATCATCAGTGTGAGGCCGCCGGTCGCGGGCCGCATACCAATGCCCGGCAGGGGACCGTTCATTTGCGTGGGGGTCAGCTTCTCTGCCTTCCCGACCGTCAGAACAAAAGCTGAGAGTTCCTTTTTATCGCGATGGAATGTCAGCTTGAACCGCTCCGTCAGCAGCTTGCGGATCATCAATCGCACCTGCTGCGGATTGGGCGCGCCCTCCACGTCAGGCACCGCGTCGATATCGAAACGGTCCTTGCTGATCCAGTCCGGTGCTCCAACGATCTGCTTGGCCTGCACCTCGTAGGAGAACGCGATCAAGTCCTGGAGCGATGAAGCCCGCGTCTTGAAGTCGCGCCCATTGATCGTCAACTGCTGCATGCTCGTAGCGCCCGTGTCGTTGGGCTTGATCGTGGCGACCTCGAACGACGGGTCCGCGTCCGCGGCCATCAGCTTCGGCGGCGGTGGCGGAGCCGGAATCTCCCAGGCAGTATCCTTCGTCGCACGCGCAAGCACGAACGGGAGCGGCTTCGGCCCCTGGCTCCAGGAACCGGTGATGGTCGTGCCGTCCTCGCTGAGCTTGCCTTCAAAGCTGCCGCCGATGAAGTCGATCGCGAATTTGAACGTCGTTCCGTCCTGAGTAACCGAAGATGCCTTGAGCGCCATCGCTCCCTGGTCGATGCTGTACATGGAGGCCTTTAGCTTTCCATCGTCCTTGGTTACGACCAGAATCTGCCGCAGGTCTTTATCCGCTTTCAACGTTCCCTGCCAGGTTCCGGTTACGTCCTGCGCGAATAGGCGTGTGCCTATCAACGTGGCAAAAACAAAGACAATGAACATCGTCCGCTTCATAGATAATCCCCCTGAAGTGTTTCTCAGCTTTCAATGGAAATGCTGTGCGATAGGTAATAGAGTAACCCGTGCTGAAGAGGCCGGTGCGGTTTGGACAGCGCAGGACTCAATAGAGTGAGCGCGAAGATCGCAAATCTTAATCAGTTCGTGACAGAGGGTCTTAACAGACAGATCTGCGGTCGGTAATTATTGGGCGATCTTCAGGAAAGAGAGCTCCATGTCATACGGACGAGGCAACACCGGGTCTGCAAAGCTCACTTCTGACTCTTCCGAGCCTGCTGCCGGTGGAATCCATAGGACACGCTGTCTGGTGCTTATCGAATTTGCAAAGCGGCATATAACCTGACCTGGGAAGATAGATGCGTCGTGACAGAAAAGGCGGCGTCCAGCGGGACATTGCTCCTGTGATGTTGTGATTCAGAGGGAGGCGGTAGGCACCTATTCAGGCTCAACGCCGCGACAACGTAGGGTTCGTCAGGCGACATCCAGATCGATCCACTCGCTGGACTGACACCAACTTGTCTCAATCTCCGGAACGCTGAGCTGCCCGTGTCCATTCTTGCAGGTGAGTTCTGTGCCATTCCATTCGAGCAAGTTGTGAGACGGCCGGCCTATCCGGGCAGGCTTTGTTAGCGATCGTAGACATTGTTTGCAGCGTTGCTCCTGATCGCCGATTGCCCAACGCAAGATAATCAGAGCAAGACAAACGAAGCAAAGCATCTGGGACAGGTCAGAGATGTTCGGAAGTGTTTTGTGCATGGGCAGGCAAAGGCTGGTGCTCAACAGGAATGCCAGGAGCAGAACCTGCGCGACCTGCACGAAGAAGAAGAATCGCAGGCTGAGCCTGAGTCCTCGGTTGATGTTTTGCTCGAGGTGCCGGTTCGAGTTGGTTATGAGGGCGACAAGAAGGATCAGAGGGGTAGCCACTAAGCAGTCCTTGAAATCTGCGGTCAAGGCAGCAGCGCCAAAATGCCAATTTCCTTCAAGAAGAAGGATGCTTAGACCTGACAGAACATTGAGACAGAAGAGCATCGTAAGGCAGAGCAACGCAGTGCCAGTGAATCTGCGGCGCCACGCTTCCGCGCGCAGCCACAGCCCATCGAGCACTAAGCCAGCGGCGAGGTCTGCGATACCACGGGGGTTCGGTCGGCCGCTATCACGCCGTGGGTGATGCATGTGCCAGAGCTCAGCTTGCCACGCCCGGTTCCACTCTTCCCTGTCGCCAGACGGCACAAGCCTCGCTGCAAGATGCAGGAGAGAGCGATCGAAGGCTGGCAACTCCGGAGGAGGCTCTTGGGTCATGCATTCTTCTCCGTGAACAGATGAGCAAGAAGCGGATATCGTTCCGTTGCCGCAAGCGCTGCAGTCTTGCCTGCCGGCGTGACCTCATAGTATCTGCGTGCTGGTCTTTGCTTTGCAGTCGCCTCCTCCTCGGGCTCCCATCGCGATTCCACTAACGCGTCCCGCTCCAGCCGACGCAATGCTGGATAGACCGTGCCGCTGGGCAGGCCGGTGACCTCCATCACGTCGAGACCGAAGCAGTAGCCGAGGCTGAGCGCCTTGAGGATGAGGGCGGCGGAGTGTGAGAGGCGAGGCATTGATGACCTATGTAGTATGCTAGCACGAAGTAGTACGCTACATAGGGGTGAGAGAGATGCTCGAACTTCAACACGCTTCCAAAAGCTACCGCGGCATACCCGCAGTCGAGGACATCAACTTTGTCCTCAGAGAGGGCGAGGTGCTCGGCTATCTCGGCCCCAATGGCTCGGGTAAGTCAACCACGGTCAAGATGGTCATCGGGATGATTCAGCCTACAAGGGGAAAGGTCCTCTTCGCAGGCCACAACATTCATGACGATCTGGCGGCCTTTAGGGCGCAGTTGGGTTATGTACCCGAGGAGGCGCACGTCTACACGCATCTTTCCGGGCTGGAGTATCTGCAACTGGTGGGCCGGTTGCGCGGACTGGAGGAACGGGTTCTAGAGTTGAAGGCCCGCTCCCTGCTGCAACTGCTCTCGCTTGAGAGCGCCCAGCACTCTTCTCTGTCGGACTATTCGAAAGGCATGAAACAGAGAGTACTTCTTGCTGCCGCGTTGCTGCATAATCCCCGGCTGATCGTTTTCGATGAGCCGCTGTCCGGACTCGACGCGGTTTCTGCGCGACTCTTCAAAGACCTACTCGTCCTGCTAGCGCGAGAGGGAAAAGCGATTCTGTACATCTCGCATGTGTTGGAGGTGGTGGAGCAGGTCTGCGACCGCGTGATTGTGTTGGCTAAGGGCAAGATCGTCGCGGATGCTCCGCCACGAGAACTGACGCGGCTGATGGAGCTGCCGACACTCGAAAGTGTCTTTGCTCAACTTGTGCGACAGGCGGATACACAGCGCGTCGCTGGCCAAGTAGTTGAGGTCATGAAGGTGCTCCATGATTAACCCGGCAAGCGTACTCCGTGTGTTGACAGCGCATTTCTTCCGACGCTTCTTCGATAGCGATACGATCCGAGTCGAAGGCGAGACTCTGACAACGGTTGTGCGCGCGATTGCCGCCACTGCCGCTCCCGGATTGATTACTGCCTTCTTCCTGGAGAACCACTACCCCGGACGAACGGCGTGGGGCGCAATCGAGGATCAGTACTTCTTCGTCTTGTATTCGTTTGCGGTGATGGGCGCGGTCGCTATCTTCCAGTGGGAGATGCTGTTCCCTGACCGATGGGATTTTCTGGTGCTTTCGCCGCTGCCCGTAAAGACATGGCAACTGCTTACGTCGAAGGTGATGGCGCTCATCGGCTTCTTCGGGTTATTTCTCTTTGGCTGCAATGTCTTTGGAGCGCTTGTGCTTTCCGCGGTAACGAGTGGTCACTTCTTCCGGCAGGTCTACGCGCACGTTATCGCTGTGACGCTGGCCGGAACCTTTGCGGCTGCGTTCTTTCTCGCGCTGAGCGGTACCCTGCTTTGCGTTTTGAACACCGCTCTGTTTCGGCTGGTCTCACCGTTTGTACAGATGTTCTCCGTGGCCATACTGATCTTGTTCGTCCTGTATTACGGCAAGCTCGGCGATGCGCTGCCGTTGGTTTTGTCGACGCCGATTGGATGGGCGCGCTGTATGCCGCCGCTATGGTTTCTTGGGGTTTACGAAGACCTTCTCCATGGCGCGGGTGGACCTCCCTTCGCGCATCAGATGGCGCAGTATGGTTTCCGCGCAACGGGAGTGACCCTCGTGGTGGCGATGCTCACCTATCCGCTTGCGTGGGTGCGCATGCACAGGCTCGCTGTCGAAGGAATCTCTAGCGGTCTGGGCCAGCAGGCGTGGTGGTTGCGTGGCTTGATTCGGTTAGGGGGCCGACGACCTGGAGAGGTCGCGATCCTCGCGTTCATCTGGCAGACACTGACACGGAGCAACAGGTACCAGGTCTATCTGGCGATGTATGGCGGTGTGGGACTCTCACTGGCGACTGCCTGCGGCGTTGAATTCTCCATAGATGGCTCCAGTTTCCTGCCGATAGTCTCCGAACGCGGTCTGCACGCAGCCCTTCCTCTTCTTCTTTTTTGGATGATCTCTGGGCTAAGGATCGCATTCGGTTTGCCACTGAATCTTTCGGCAGGATGGATCTTCCGGATCACCGGCGTGAGCATTCGAGAGTGTGCCGATGCGGCGAGGCGCTGGGTCTTCTTGTGCGCCTGTGCCATCTTGCTTCTCGTGATGCTGGCACTCACGGCAGAAGGATGGGGATTCAAGCAGATCCTGGTGCAGGCGGTTGTTGGGTTGAGCCTTTGCAGCCTGCTGACTGACGCCTTCTTCTTAGGCGAGCCAAGCGTCCCTTTCAACAAGCCGCGAATGCCGGGTAAGACCAATCTTCCGCTGCTGTTGACTCTGTACCTGGGCTTCTTTCCCTTGTTCGTCTATGGCGTAATAGACCTCCAGATCCATATTGAGACGCATCCGGGGAGATTGCTGATCGTCTCAAGCGTTGCTCTCGGCTTCAACCGTCTGGCGCGTAAGATCGAGGACCGGCCTGAGGAGATAGAAGAAGAGATGGAAGGATATGAAGGAGAGTTTCAAATGTTAGGGCTCAGTTAGCGCGGTGCCCACTGAGAATGTTGGACGATGGATCGGGGCTCGACAGATTGGTACGAGATGCGATGGCGGTTTGGCTCAGCGGGGCGGCGCATAGTATCCGGAGCGCACTTCAATGTGATCCTGAAGATCGTTCGCGTTGAGTTCGACATGATGAAACCGTCCGTCGTGTCGCATCTCGGCGGGAACATACGTTAGCTGATACTGGTTCCGCTGGGTGGCCTCGATCTGACGGAGATCATCGAAGCTATCTGACTCTGATGTTGGAGAGTCTGAGGGATCGTAGAAGACTCGGCCACCGGTCTTCTCACTTAGCTCAGCGAGAGCCGATGCGCCGACTGAGCTATCCGTGCGGAAGGCGTAGATGGCTGTGTGGGCGTGCTGGCAGGCTTGAACGGTATCAGAGAGGTCAAAGCGACTGGCGTTATCGTCGCCATCAGAGAAGAGCAGAATGAGGTTGCTGGTCGATGCCTTGTCCGCAGCGGCGAACTGGTATTGGCAGGTCTGGTGTACGGCATCATAGAGAGCGGTTCCGGGGCGTGCGCGCTCTCCGTACACGGAACGATGGCGCAGGCTGGACTCCAAGGTCATTTCGTCGTTGGTCCAGAGCTGAACTGACT
The DNA here is from genome assembly GCF_025685565.1 of Granulicella aggregans. NCBI lineage: Bacteria > Pseudomonadati > Acidobacteriota > Terriglobia > Terriglobales > Acidobacteriaceae > Granulicella > Granulicella aggregans. Next base: position 25,069 of record NZ_JAGSYE010000005.1, on the reverse strand, counting down.
TTGAGACGGTGCCGAAGTTGGCGATGAAAGCTTGATCGCTGCTCTGCCGCAGAATGCTCTTTATAAATTGCAGGGCGATCTGGCGATTGCGAGTGAGAGAACCCGCCATGGAGTCGCTGGTGTCGAATAGGAATGCGAGACGAAGGGGGACGTCGCGAAGTATCTGGAACTGTGAGACCCGCACCGGGGAAAGGCCGTTGTCAAGGATATGGAGATCGGCCAGTTTAAGGTCGTTGAGAGGAAGCCCGTGGCCGTCGGAGGCGTGGAACTCCAGAGTTACTTCGTTCACCTGTACAGATAGTGAGAAGGGTGGCTGGGGCGTCTGAGCCGCTAGCGGCACGGACAGAAGTATGCCAAGGGCAGTCAGCGTGGCACGAACGAACATACGGGCATTTTAGAGCAGATGAATGGCTTGCAACCTTCGAGCCGTGATGTTGGGTTACGGTTTGGGGGCAGCGTCGGCCGGAAGGAGCCGCGAGGTGACTTCTCGCCGATGGTAGTTGCGATAGGTGGCCCGGAACGACCATGAAGTGGTGTGGAAGCCCGAGCCGCCGGTATTGAGCATGGTGATCAAGGAGGGCATCCAGAAGCTCTCTCCTCCGAGCTGGACGGGTGCATACTCGATAGTGAGTTTCCGTTGAAGGGCCCAGCATTTCTATACCAAGGTCAGAGTTAGTCTTCGACCGGTTTAGGTTCCAGCCAGTACGCGGCTAGCCGCGTACTGGCTGGCGAACTCGCTTGGCGTCCTGTCCGAGAGAGATGCGTGAGGACGACTGTCATTATATTCTCGCCTCCAGGCTTCGATCAGGTGCTTTGCCTCCTTCAGATTCATGAACCAGTGGGTGTTCAGGCACTCGGCGCGGAAGGTCCCGTTGAAGCTTTCTACGAACGCGTTGTCAGTCGGCTTGCCGGGCCTGGAGAAGTCGATCTTTGCCCCGTTCTGATAAGCCCATAGATCCATGGTATGACTGGTGAAATCGCTGCCGTTGTCACAGAACAACACCTTAGGCACACCACGTTCGAGTTTTGGCTTGTTCAGCGTGCGCACTACATCGTCTCCCTTCAAGCTCTGACGGCTCTGGTGCAAACTGAGCGTCGAACCGAGTAGAGTGGCCTTTCGGGAAGTTGAGGAGCGCTTGTGGGCCATCTGAGCAGCATGGAAGAGTTGTTTGCGGGTCGGCATTTCGACCGCGAGGTGATCATTCTATGTGTGCGTTGGTACCTTCGTTTCAAGCTGAGCTATCGTGATTTGGTCGAGATGATGGGCGAGCGCGGACTAGACCTTGCCCATACGACCATTCTGCGCTGGGTTCGGCGGTATGTCCCGGAGTTCATCAAGCACTGGAACCGGTTTCGCAAGCCTGTTGGCAGGTCCTGGCGAGTGGACGAAACCTATATCAAGGTACGCGGCCAGTGGACGTATCTGTATCGAGCCGTGGACAAGGCCGGTCAGACTGTTGACTTTCGGCTCAGCAAGAGACGGGACGTGACAGCAGCCAAGGCCTTCTTTCGTAAGGCCATCCGGCATGAGGGGCGGCCGCCGCGGACGATTACGTTGGACGGCTATGCCGCCTCGCATCGCGCGGTGCGCGAGATGAAGATCGACGGCGTGCTTCCAAGACGCCCAAGATTGCGATCATCGAAGTATCTGAACAACCTCATCGAACAGGATCATCGAGGCATCAAGTCAAGAACTCGCCCCATGCTTGGGTTCAAGAGCTTCTCCGCCGCTGCCGTCACGATTGCCGGAGTGGAACTGCTTCGTCGTATTCACAAGGCACAGTTCTCCCTCAGCCGCCTCCAACTCAAAGACCATGCTGCGCCCGCACTCTGGAATGCAGTGCTCGCTGCCTAATCGAAAACCACGTCGCCAGAAGAACCGCGGCCGTCGAGAAATTTGCACCAGAGCCATTCAGATTGCAGGGCAGTTTGAGGGGTGGGCCAAACCGCTGACCCACTCATCACGGACAGTGAGATTGAGCCAGTGATGAGGCCAATTTATGCTCTTCCGGTCGGAATTCGATGGGATAGAGCGCCGGTGCAAGACTAGGCCACAGTTCGCCGCAAGCGCGGCGTTTTCACGTCAGAGCGAAATCTCATGGGGCACGAAGAGAGCAAGAGTTGATGGACGGCCGAGATTAGGAGTCGATCTGGAGCGAGAGGAGACAAGACGGCTCAAGACGGAACGAAGCAGGCGCATACCCGAAGGTGTCATTGATGTTTGCGTTCAATGAATCGATGATATGTGAGTCTAATCAGAGATCCGAAACTCCACGGAGCGTGGCGAGTCGAGGGCCGACGAGCAGGATGCAAAGTTGTGGGAGATCATTTGCAGGGATCATGGATCAATCTCGTCCTGCTAGGCCTGCTGATTACGTTCTTTGGTGTGCAGCAGCGGAATCGCCCGCAGTTGTACTTCCGGTTCTGGTTTGCCGGCTGGCTGCTGATCTTTCTCAGTTTCATTTCGAACGAACTGAAATTTGCAGACCCTAAAGCTTCTCTCCTCAACGAGCTATTTCGTCTCGATACCGTCTTTCTAGGCGGTGCCGCGTTCGTAATCTCGTTCGTGGTGAAGGGAGGCAAGGTACTGAAGCCCCTTCTCCTGGGCATAGCTGTCACTGTGCCTGGATGCCTAGTGATCGACCTTAACGCGATAGGACATACTTCTTACTGGTTGCTGTGCCTGCTGATTGTGATCGGTCAAGCTTCCTCGCTCCTTGTGAATCTATATCTGCCCATGCGGTGGAGGCGCGTTCGAAGCTTGGGCATTGCCCTCTGTATAGTTTTCTGTGCGGCGACATTGCACGTTGCAAAGGACAGCGCCTCCCTCCATGAATGGATCATGTGCGAGATCTTCCTCTATGCTGGCTTGCTGTATGCGGGGACGTATCGTCGTCTAAGCATTGAGTGGATGGCTGGAACTATCGGTTTCATCGCTTGGTCTGGTTCGTATCTGTTGATCGCCCCCCTAAAAGTGCATCCCACCGCCCTCGCGTTGCTCTGGCAGTTCTGGAGTCTGCCGAAGTATGTTGTCAGCTTCGCGATGACCCTCCGGATCTTCGACGGCGCACGCGCCGACATCGCAAAGCTGGCCGATGGGTATAAGTTGCTGTACGAAGACTTCCGCCTTCTCTATGAAAACCATCCTCTCCCAATGTGGATCTATGACAAAGATTCCCTGAGGTTTCTTTCAGTAAACTCGGCCGCTTGCTCGGGCTATGGATTCACCAAGGAGCAATTCCTCGATAAAACAGTCTCTGATCTGGTTGTAGAGGAAGATACCGACGGATCAGAGGAAATTCTAACCAACTCTCTTAGACAGCATCTTCAGTATGGGCGCCACCGGCTCAGTGACGGTAGAGTCATCTCGGTGGAGATGACCGAGCGGGAGATTCAATTCGCCAATAGGTCTGCGGGATTCGTGCTCGCCATAGATGTCACGGAGCGTGAAGAACTAAACCGCAAGCTGGTATACCGCGCACAGCATGACGTGCTAACCGGGTTGCCGAACCGATTGTTGTTGGAAGATCGTTTGGCCCAGAGTCTCGAACGCGCTAATCGTGACAACACGCACGTCGCTCTCTTCACCGTCGATGTGGATCGTTTCAAGCTGGTCAACGATACCTTTGGGCACGGGGTCGGAGACGAATGTCTGAAGAAGATCGCTAAGCGGCTAAGTGGCCGCGTCCGGAAGGCGGACACGATCGCCAGGACTGGGGGCGAAGAGTTCACGATTATTGTTGGCGGGGTAGTCGATCCGGACGATGTAGAGGTTATGGCAGAAAATCTTCTCCGCCTCTTCGACGCTCCTTTGTGTATTCCTGGGCAGGAACTTAAGGTCTCGATCAGCATAGGTGTCTCCCTTTATCCAGCCGACGCAGTGGATGCGGACAACCTGCGGATAAAGTCGGATCAAGCGTTGTTCTATGCAAAGCGTAACGGACGCAACCGCTTTGCGATAGCCTCCGAAGAGGTGTGCGCTTCGTTCAACGACGCCCTGGCGGCAGAGCGAGCGGTACGCAACGCACTGAGAGACGATGGTTTTGAACTTCACTATCAGCCGATCTACGACAGGGAGGGAGTTGCCTCGAGGTTTGAGGCTCTGCTACGGATGAAGCCCTCATGCCCGGAAGTGTTACCTCCTGCTATGTTTATCCCAATCGCAGAAGAAAGCGGTCTAATTCTAGCGATCGGAAGCTGGGTCATCCGTCAGGTATGTGCCCAGTTGGTAGCGTGGCGAGACGTCGCCGATACCCGAGTGTGCGTTGCGATCAATGTGTCCGCGCGCCAGCTTGCGCAAAAAGAATTTGCCGCACGAATACTGGAGATACTGCGGGAGCATGACTTGTCCCCATCCTCCATTGAGTTTGAGCTGACCGAGACGGCCCTGATGTCCGAACCTGAACTGATCAAAGACAGCATGGCTAAGCTAGCCAGCGCAGGCATTCAGTTCGCGATCGACGACTTCGGCACAGGCTACTCTTCGCTGGCCCGCCTCGCGGACCTTCCGATTGCCACCCTGAAGATTGATCGGTCTTTTGTCGTTCAATTGAACCGAACTAACCGGAGGAACGGGATCGTAACATCTATCATTCAGATGGCAGAGACCATGGGCGTAAGCGTGGTCGCCGAAGGGGTGGAAGACGAGATCCAGCTAAGCCTCTTGCGGGGCCGCGGTTGCGACTACTTTCAGGGCTACTATCTGTCGAAGCCGATGCAGGTTGAAACGTTGACGAACGCTTTTGAGGAGCAAAGCCAACTCTTGCTCCGACACCCGAACTTCGATGCACAAGACACGTCTCGCAGCCACTGCGGAAGAGAGCCCTTACTCATAAATCCTGAATGACCAGCGTGCCGTTTCGGCCTCAGGAATCCGATAAGAGTCCGAGCTCCGCTTCTGTGAAGCCACCGTGGAATGCGACAACGTTTATTGCACCGTGCTGGCAGCATAACCCAAGGCAAACCGACCAAGGCGTGATGTCGCTCAGCAGAGTTCGCGAACGCCGTTAATCCTCCATTGCGCCCCACACGATCAGCGAAGGCTCGGGATCCGGGAGCCTTGCTCTTATCCCGCTTGAGATTTGGTCTCTGGAGATGATCTTTACTCTTTCGATTAGTTTGAGCGGATGTAGAGGCTTCGAAAGCACTTCGATATCGTGACCGAGTTCCAGGGCATATTCCCGGAGATCATCCACTCCGGCCTAGCCGGTAAACAGAAGGATCTTGCATTGCGGATGAGTGTCGCGCAGTCGGGTTTCCAGGTCGAAACCGCTCATCTGGGGCATGATGATGTCCGAGATGACAAGGTTGGGTGGTGTAGCGGCACAATGATCGATCAGATCCAAGGTATCGCTAAAAGGAGCGCAGTGAAACCCTTCCCAGTGAAGGATGTGTGCGGTTGTTTCTGCAATTGAAGATTCATCGTCCACGATGAAGATAAGGAAGGGATCGGACATCTGGTTCATTCGGTCTCTGCTGTCTTCGGTGAAAATCACATAAGTGTTTCTACTACGCGGGTCAACCCCACCTATCGGAAACCTCGCCTTTGGCCGTTCATCTGTGAAGCTGCCAACGACGAGCGCTTTCGCCTTCAAGGCGAGCCTCCTAGAAACACGTTAGCGAAGCGAGTCGGCGAGAGCCTTCTTCCAGCCTGCTATGTCGAGTTCCCAGCAGATGTCGCTTGGCACGGCGCTTGCCAGCACATCTTTCCAAACGAGGTGATTGCGTTGATCGGTCGTGACTCCAAGTCGATCGACGATCGTCATTCCGCGCGTCATTTCGCTGTTGGTTTCAATGCTGACGAAGTGCCTGCTTGAGGACAGACTGAGGCGGGGATCGAGGAGGATCGCCATGGCGATGGGATCCGGGAGAGAGATACCCACCTCGCCTGTTTGAACCTGATAAGCGGCGGCGGCGGCGCTGTTGCAGCGGATAGCGAAGTCCGCAAGGGGAGTGTTGAGAGCGCCTATACGTTTGATGTCGGCGTCCTGAAGCGCGGCATCGAAGCGCGAGAGCTGCCAGCCAATCATCTCAATCCGCAGACCGGAGAGGAAGACGATGCGCGCGGCCTCCGGGTCGACCCAAATGTTAAATTCAGCGGCCGGAGTGACGTTACCCTCACAGCAGGGCGCGCCGCCCATTACGACGCAGCGGGCTATGTTGGCGATAATGCGAGGTTCCCGTGCGATGGCAACGGCCAGGTTTGTCAATGGGCCGAGGGTGATGATTTCAACGCCCGGGTTCGCAAGGACGGTCGCAATGATCGCGTCGACTGCGTGGATTGGCTCGGCAACCCGTGCCGCTGGTGCAAAACCGTGATCACTCAGTCCATCAAGTCCGTGGAACCACTCAGCTGTCTCGAGCTCGCGAAGAAGAGGTTTGGCCGCACCCGTATAGACGGGAACCTTCGCACCGCAGAGTTCCACCGTGTAGAGGGCGTTGCGCGTCGCCTGATCGACCGGGACATTGCCGGCAACGGTAGTGATTGCCGCGATATCCACGCGCGGCGATCGAATGGCCATGATGAGCGCTACAGCGTCATCGGAGGCGGTGTCCGTATCGATCAGAATAGTGCGGCGGCTTGAGGTCATGGACATCTCCTGAGATATGGTGCCATGGCGGGCCACGTTGTGAGGGATCCAATCTAGCAAGAGACAGCGGCGTTCGCTCCGGCCGCTCTCCGTTGTCGACCGCAGTCGTTGAATCTGTATGGAAGGGAGAATCATGGGAACGGGTTATGCTATGTGGATACACTTGTCCGATAGAAATTGCGGCGGTATATATTCTCTCCGCCAATCTAGATTCCGCCGGCTTTGGCACTTGTTGGAGGCGAGATGAGGAAGGCTTTATTGTCCAATCCCCAGAGCGTAATCTTCGATACTGATCCGTCGCCGGATGATGCCGTCGCCTTCCTTGCCGCACTCGCCTCCCCGACAGAGATTGAAGTGCTTGCCATCACAACGGTCGCGGGAAACGTACCTGTCGAACTTACTTCGAAGAACGCACTGAAAGCCCTGGCGCTTGCAGGTCGAAGTGACATTCCTGTATACAAGGGAGCTTCCGGGCCATTGGTTCGCGGCCTGATCACGGCGGAGCACGTTCATGGCCGAACGGGTTTCGACGGCTACGATCTCCCGGAACCGCACACCGCGCTTCAGGCTGAGTTCGCGCCCGATGCGATTGTCACCATGGTGATGTCTCGTCCCGCAGGGTCGGTCACCCTATGCTGTCTAGCGCCTCTGACCAATATCGCGTTGGCATTCGAGCGTGAGCCGCGTCTTGCACAACATCTTGCCGGGATCGTCTTGATGGGCGGCGCGATGTCCGAGGGTGGGAACATCTCGCCCGCGGCAGAGTTCAACTTTTTTGTCGATCCGGAAGCGGCTTCAAGAGTTTTCAGCAGCGGCATCGCCATTACAATGATCCCGCTGGACTGCACACACCAGGCGCTGCTCACAGATGCCCGACTCGAGGTATTACGAACAATGGGTACCGCTGTCGGTACGGCCTTTTATCACCTTATGGAGTTCAATAAGCGCTTTGATCGCGCCAAGTACGGATGGCCGGGCGGACCTCTACACGATGCCACGGTGACAGCCTATCTGCTCAAACCCGAGTTGTTCACGGGGCGCAAGGTCTTTGTAGATATCGAGCGCAGCAGTCCGCTGACGCTCGGCGCAAGCGTCGTCGATTGGTGGGGAGTGACTGGTAAGCCGCCCAATGCACTGGTTCTGCGTACGATCGATGCAGACGGTTATTTCCATCTTATCTTCGATCGTCTAAGCCGTTTTCAGTCCAAACCTTAGGCGGGAGTTCGCAATCATGATCGCCGAACCGGCTGCAATCCGATCAGAACCATCCGCGGTGGAGCACTTCTCGATCGAACCGATCCCGATCAAGCTGAAGACCGTTCGCTGGCCTGATCTTTTCCTCCTCGTCAGCAATTTCCTAATCAATCCGTCGACCATCCTGATCGGTGGCCTTGCAGTCGTCTCAGGACTATCGTTCTGGTCGACCATAGTGACCTGCACGATCGGTATTCTCGTCGTCTTCGTGGGATACATCGTCATGGCGACGGTCGGTGTTGATTATGGACTGACCGGGCAGGTCACCTGCCGCATGGTCTTTGGCATTCGCGGGGCCAAGTGGCTGCCATCGACAATGCGCACCCTTGCGTCAACCTATTGGTTCGCCGTGCAGACGGTGATCGCCGCTTCGGTCATCGCTGCTGTGTTGCGTCAGACGACAGGACGCCAATATTCGCTTGTATGGATTGGGCTGTCCTTGGCTGCAACGCAGGTTATCCTTGCGCTCTTCGGGTATAGCTGGCTGAAGATGCTGTCACGGTTCGGTATGCCGATCAAACTTGGCGGCATCGTTTATCTCTTCTGGTTACTGATGCATGTGAAGGCAAACAGTTATCGGCCGTCCTCCGTCTTTCAGTTTCATGCGCGCTCTGGTTGGAACTATGCCCTCTGCGCCGTCTGGTTCGGCAATATAGTTGCGGCATGGCTTACCATGATCACCGATGCGGCGGACTTCTGCCGTTATACGCGCAGCCGCACCGATATGTGGTGGGGGACCATGCTGGCCGCGTTCCTGGCGACAGCGTTCTCCGTTTCGCTCGGTGCCTATGGCGCTGCGGCCTCGTTGGGCCGTGAAGCGAATCCATTCTCGCTGGCTGCCGAAGTAGACCCTCACTGGAGAACTTTGCTGATTTTGCTTGTCGTGATTGCGCTTGATGAAACCACCATCAACGTCTTGAACGTCTACACAGGAGGGCTGTCTCTAAGTAACGTATTTGAGAGACTCGGTCGATTCTGGAATACACTTCTGGTCGGTATAGTCAGCACCGTTCTAGCCGGCTTTCCGGTATTGCTCACTCGCCTTGTTCCCTTCACGACGATGCTGGGAAACCTCTTCGCTCCCCTTGCCGGCGTCCTGATCGCCCACTATGTGTTCATCGAGCGGATGCAGGTCGATGTCGCTGCACTTTATGATCCCGCCGGCCGCTATAGCTACTGGCACGGCGTCAACCGCTCGGCGATGGTCTGGTGCGTCTTAGGATTCGGCTTCTATTACGTCCTCCCGGTTTCGGCGTTACCGCCCCTACTCACACCCTTGTTCACAGGCGGAGGCTATTTATTAACGGAACGCTTGCAGACACATGCAAAGCTGAGTTTTAGGATCAAGTGCCGCTCGCTCCAAAGGTTCTCTGGGCGGCTCTGGTGCAAACGGCCAGAGTGATCGGGCGGTAGTGGTCGGGCGAACCGATTTTGTCGTTATTCCGAAACTCTGCGAACCGTCTTCCTCATTCTAGGGCACTTGCCTATACCAGAAACTGGTAGAAGAGTGCCGTAACTGGTAGAAATATGCCCTAACTTGTAGAACAATCGTGCATGGAATCTGCAAGCCATTGTCGGGCCTCCAAACCAGACTTTGAGACTGCGTACCCGAAAGACTGGGAAACCGCCAGCAGACGAGCCAAGGCGATGGAGGAGCTTCTCGCCGATGGAGCCGGTCAGTCGCGGATAGCGTCAGTCGCCCGCGAACTTGGCCTTTCCGCATCGATGGTGTATCGCCTTCTCGCACGATACCGAAAGAATCCAGCGCCAAGCGAGTTGCTGCCGAGGAAGGAGGGGCGACCGTCCGGTGTCCGCAGGCTCGACGATAATGTAGAAAACCTCATTGGGGAACTAATCGTCGGCTACTACTTGAAGAGAGAACGGCTGCGAATCGTTGATCTCTACCGGCAAATAGCTCTGTCCTGCCGGGTTGCGAACCGCTGAGTCCCTTCATACAAAGCGATTCGGGCTCGGGTGAAGCAAGTAGATCCAGCGCTAATCGTGCGGGCTCGGGAAGTATCCAAGGCCTCGCGGGATCGATTCAAGCCTGTGAAAGGTGGGCTGAGGCCAACCAAGCCTCGCGAGTTGTGGCAGATTGACCACTCCCTCGTCGACGTCATCCGCGTGGACGAACTGGAGCGTCGGCCAATAGGGAGGCCTTGGCTGACGCTAGTGATCGATGTCGCTACCCGTATGATTGCAGGCTTTTATCTGACGATGGATCCGCCATGCGCCACATCTACAGCTCTCGCCATTAGTCACTCAGTTCTCCCAAAATCCGGTCCATGCCTCGAGTCCGACGAATCCTGGCCAGTCGAAGGGCTGCCGGACGCAATACATCTCGACAATGCGAAAGAGTTTCATAGCCAGGCGCTGGAGCTGCGCTTCGGTCAGCTCAACCTCTTCACAGCAGGTTGGGTGTTCTGTGACCCATACGCGAGTTCCGCCGACCCCTTCAGAGAACCTATTGTTTCCGCATCGAGCTCCGAATGTTCAAGCAAGCGTGTGAATGCCTCGACACTGCAGGTTGACGATCCGCTGAAACCGAACAGCGAACGGATCTTTGCCGACGGAGAGATGGCCGAGCGGATACGCCGTCATCCATGGGAGACCACGGCGATCGGCGCGACGGATCGCTCGTGGCTTCAACGCCACCGAGGACAACCGGATCACGGGCAAGGCCACCCACCCCAGCCCACGCGACGTGATCGACGTGCTGACCCCCGAAGGCAAAGTTCGGTGGTGCTTTACCGCCTCACAGCCGCCAACGATCTCGGACTCACGGACACCGTTCCAACTCGGATCGGCGAACTCACCGATGGCCGCATGCGGCCCATAACCTTCGCAACCTTACTCTTGATTTTCAAGCTGCCGCGCAGAGCCGCCTCGGCTGGGCCGGCGACCCCGCGATGCGCTTTCTGTAGGCGCTCCATTCGCTGCGCGACTTGCTTTCGTCCGACCACGGAACCTGCACAAGCGCCTCATCTCCATTCTCAAAGACCCGATCCTGGGTTGGCCATTCAGGACGACTGCGCAGAGGTCTGTCGGCCTTGCCGGAGTGGATGCGAGTAATTGAGCGCGACCTGCTCAAGCAGGCTCATGCTGGTGTACCCGCCCTGGCACCCACCGCTCATCGGCACCAGCCCGCATCATTAAGAAGCAGACGGTTGCACTCGGCCGATGACCGAGGGTCGAGGAACTTGTAGAACCTGATCATAAACAAAGGCTTTTCATACAAAGCGCTGGGAATCAGAATTCAGAAAATGGACTGTTCGGGCTGTGCGGAACGAGAGAACAGATACTAGCCAGTTGAACCATATCCATGCAAGAAGCAGTCAATCGCCTCCTTCACCCGCTGCCGCATCTCCGCCTTCGTTGGAGCCGGTGTGGAGCGGAGTTCCATAGCGAAGTGGAACTCCGGGATGACAAGGTCGAAGAACTGGCGCGCGGCGACATGGGTATTCGTCTTCCGCAATCTCCCCCTCTTCACCTGCCCTGCAAGGTAGGACGCAAGAGCGGCCTGCACTCGTTGCGGACCTTGGGAATGAAATGATGCGACGATGTGTGGGAAACGCCCCTTTTCCATCACGAGGATACGGTGAAGGGAGAGCGCTTGAGGAGCAAGCAGAAGCGACAGACCGAGCTCACCGAAAGCGGTAAGTGCTTTTTCCGGGACGTCCTCGGACAGGAGAACTGAGTTTAGCTCTCCCTTGAGAAACTCGGTACGGCGAAGCAGCACCCTTTCAAAGAGTTCTTCCTTAGTCGGGAAGTGGCGATAGAACGTCTCCGTGGAGGCATGGGCCTGTTTGGCAATTGCCCCCATGCTCGTTGCATCGAAGCCCTTTTCCATAAACACCCGGGTTGCTGCATCGAGCAGTCGGTCTAGGAGCAATTCCGTACGAAGCTCGGTCTTCGACCGTTCCGTTGTCGTCTTTGTGGCCGCCTTCTTCATCATGGATTTCAAGCTACCGATACCTGCAATGTTCTTTAACGCTGTGCATCCATTGTTACATGCCGAAACGAACGTTTCGCACCGAGTGGGGTCGCATCGTGCCCTGCCATAACCGAAAGATGGAACCGCGGCTTGCCCCGTTTTCCTCTTCATTCAGCTCAGGCTGTCTGCTTCCCTGAAACTTTCTTTCAGATCGCGAATCTACTCTTAACAATACGAAACGAACGTTTCGGTTCGTTTATCGCAAATTGATCTCCGACCACGCGTCGCAGCTACGGTACATGCGATGCACTCCGCACACAGCCAACCGTACAAGCCGCTGAAGCGGCCATGAAAGGATTTCCCTTGAATCGTCTACAGTACTTGACTGCCCTTCTGTCGCTCACTGTCGGTTCGTTGCATTCGCACGCACAGGCGACACAAACCTCCCCATTGGAGATAGCGGATGCGACGGAGACTGCCACATATCCGGTCACCCATATCGCCGGCCTTTCGGGTACTACATCAAACTTGAAGGGCGACCTCAGTCTCTCCCAAACAGCACTCCGATTCACAAGCGCCGGCTCCCATGTTGAGATTCCGGTCTCACATATTGAAGCAATTTCCATCGGCGATGAACGCGTGGAGACCGGCGGCGGAGCAGGTTTGATCCTGCGACTCGCGGCACCTCCGTTGGGCGCAGTCACCCAGAAGAGCATCGATCTGCTCACCATCGAATACCGTGACGAAGACGGCGGTTATCACGGTACGGTTCTTGCAGCGTCCAAAGACGTCGCGGAACGTCTCAAAGGTCAGCTCTCCTCTCGATTGATGACTGCCGACGGGGCCCTCACGCCACCGTGCCAGAAGCAGGCGACCAATCCCACTGCCATCGTTTTGGAGCCCATCGCTGTGTCAGGTGTACAGTTGCCCGCCGAGTATCGCGCACTGCTCTACGAGGACCTCGTTGCGAAGCTCCACCAAGAAGCGCCGTCAACCTCGTTTGTTCGTGCAGGAGATCGCAACTCGGGTCCAGGATGCACGGGTATGACGCTGAAGCTGACAGTCACCGGCTTCAAGAAGGGCAATCGCGCTGTGCGTTCTTCAACCGGCCCCGTTGGCTTCTTGACAGCAAACACGTCGCTCTCAGTCCACATCGATCTCACAGACAGCTCTGAGCACACTCTCATTTCCGCGGGTGCAAGCAGTAACAACCGGATCGACAGAGAAAGCCTCGACATCACCAGTATGGTTGCCAGCAGAGTGTCGAAGAGAGTCGTCAAGGCGACTTCCACACTTGAATCCAGAAAGAAGGTCTCTTAGGACAATGAGATGAACAGGAGGGCGCCTTACTGGCCGCTCATAAAGGTGTCGATCGCAGCCGCGATCCTGAAGCCGCTCTCTTTCGGAGAGCGGTGCCAAGACCGATCTGCAGACGGAGGGTCTGAGAAGCGGGGTATTTGGCGGAGGCGCAGTGCTGCCTAAAGTAGTGGGTCCCTATCACTACTACAGCGCGGAGGCGAACCTGTCCGAGGAGTTCACCCTTACTGCGCTTCACAACCTGCGTTCGGCGGATCGGTCGCGTCAGGCGGCATTGCTGAACGGCCGCGATGCGCGCGAGATGGTGGTTGTCGCAGTGAGCGGCTCCTACCTGCGCGTACTGGCTACACAGGCTCTGGTCGCTTCTCAAGAGGCGCAGTCAAATACGCGGAGTTCTCGGACAAGCAGGCGAAGCATCAGACGGACGCGGGCACCAAAGCCTAAATCGATGCCAACCGCAGCCTTGTCGAAATGCAGACACAGCAACGGACTAGGAACGGGAACCTCGCAACCAGTCACTCAAGAGAATCGACGCCAAGGGTGGGATGGTTTGCGCCAGAACGTCGCGATTCATGACCTCGGGACTGAAGAGAGCGCTGACGGCAAATCCCTCCAGCAGCGCCTCGATGGCAAGGCCCCTGCGTGGTTGCTCAAGTGGGGCTCTTTCGTCGAAACTGAACTCTCTTGGAAGCTCTTCCATCTCGTCGGGCATCAGGGCATCGAGGTGGCGCTTCGCCATTTCCGCCCGCATCTCCGGATGACGGATGGCGAACAATTTGAACTCGAGTTGGAGCAGAAGACTCTGTGAATCGTGGATCTGTTCCAGGAGATAGAGAGCGACTCGTCTCTCACGAGCTTTCTTCCCTCTAACGTTCGCGAGCAGGGCGCTTACCTCGGACCTGACACGCCGGAACGTAATACTTCGCAGCGCGATGAATATCTCCGCCTTGCCGTCGAAGTTGGCGTAGAACGCTCCACGAGTGCGCCCAGCGTCCAGCGCGATGTCTTCGATCCGTGCCGCCTCAAAGCCATCGCGCGCGAAAATTCGCTCCGCGGAGGCGAGCAGTGCCGTCCGGGTCGCCTGTGTCCGCTCACCTTGGCGCAGGCGACGGGCAGGCTTTGCATCCTCATTTGGCTTGCGACGAGGGCTGGTGTCGGATTGCGAATTGGTTTGTTTTTTCATTTTTTTTTGCACCGATTGGATGTTCGCAAGCATATATACATGCGTGTATGTTTCTATTTTACCGCCGAGCCGCTGTTCTGGCACGGCAATTCAGGAGATTCTTCTTGACTTCTTCCTCAGAAACGCCCTCCTCGCTCCGTGTCACATCTCCTTTACGAAACGTCTCGAAGACTGCGCCTCGCAAACTCTGCGTTATCGCAAGTCTATTCGCGGCATTGTCTCCCGTGTACTTGCTTAGCGGTTGCAAATCGTCCGGACCGTCGTCAGGTGCCGGAGGTCCTCAGGGGCCCCTTCCGGTCCAAGTGACCGCTGCCGCCTCCGAGTCGGTCCCGATCATCGGCAACTGGGTGGCGACTACCGACGGATATGTGAACGCGCAGATACAGCCTCAAGTATCCGGCTACCTGATCCGGCAGGACTACACCGAAGGCAGCGAGGTCCACAAGAACCAGGTCCTCTTTGAGATCGATCCTCGGCCGTTCCAGGCCACGCTCGACCAGGCGCAGGGACAATTGGACCAAGCCAAGGGACAGCTTGGACAGGCCCAGGCTGAGGTGCAGCTCGCTGAGATCAATGTCCAGCGCGACACCCCACTGGCTCAGGCTCATGCTATCGCCCAGAGCACCCTGGACAACGAGACCAAGACGCTCCAGTCGAATCAGGCCTCGGTTGCCAGCGCCCAGGCCGCGATTGCAAGCGCCCAGGCACAAGTCGAATCCGCGCAGCTCAACCTGGGCTTCACCAAAGTGCGATCGCTCATCGACGGCGTCGCCGGACAGGCCGCGCTTCAGGTCGGCAATCTGGTAAGCACCTCTTCCGTACTCACAACGGTCTCGCAGCTCAATCCGATCAAGGCCTACTTCTACATCAGCGAGCAGGAGTATCTCGCGCTCGCGGCTCGGGCCCGTTCCAGCGGCCACGCTGACCTGCTGGATACAGGCGCTTCCATTCCGCTCAAGCTCACGTTATCGAACAACCAGGTTTTTCCGGAGTCTGGGCGAATCGTCTTTGTCGATCGGTCGGTGAGCTCACAGACTGGCAGTATTCGCCTTGCAGCGGCGTTCCCCAACCGCAATAATCTGCTGCGGCCGGGCCAGTTTGGCCGCATCAGCGCACAGACCCAGGTGCTTCAGAATGCTGTTGTCATCCCGCAGCGCGCCGTCTCCGAACTGCAGGGAATGAACCAGGTCTACATCGTGGGCTCGGGCAATGTGGCGCACGTGCATACCGTCCAGCTTGGTCCTCAGATCGGTCAGGACATCGTCATCACCAAAGGGGTCGATGCAGGCGAGGTTCTCGTCACCGAAGGCAACGACAAGGTCAAAGATGGTGCCAGGGTCGCCCCGCAACAGGAGACTACCGCAACCGCAAGCAACGCCGGACAAGCTCCGCGAGGGGAGAATCAGTGATATCGAAATTCTTTATTCGTCGCCCCATCGTGGCGATGGTCATTGCGATCCTGATGGTCATTGGCGGATTTGTATCGATGCTCAGCCTTCCGACCGCGCAGTTTCCCAACATCGTCCCCCCCGAAATCCTCGTCCAGGCAACCTATCCTGGCGCCGACGCCAGGACTCTCGAACAAGCCGTCGCCACGCCCATCGAGCAACAGATGAACGGCGTCGATAACATGAACTACATGCAGTCCACCAGCGCCAGCAATGGCCAGATGCAGCTCACGGTGGACTTCGACGTAAAAACCAACGCGGACAACGACCAGATCCTGTCGCAACTCCGCGTGTCGCAGGCGGAGAGCCAGTTGCCGACTGCGGTAAGCACTGCCGGCCTCACGGTCCAGAAGTCGCTGACGTCGCCGTTGATGCTCCTGTCGGTTTCCTCTCCTCACTCAACCTACGATGGGACATTCCTCGCCAACTACGCGTACATCAACCTGGTCGACGACATCACGCGCGTGAAAGGCGTGTCTCGCGTGCAGGTCTTCGGCGCTGGCCAATACGCGCTGCGCATCTGGGTTCGGCCCGATCAGCTTGCGAAGCTCGGCGTCACTGTACCGCAGATCACGCAAGCCCTACAGACGCAGAACACCGTAAACCCTTCCGGACAGATCGGCGCCGAGCCGATCCCCAGCGGACAGCAGTTCACCTATACCGTCCGGACGCAAGGCCGACTCGTCACCGCGGAGCAGTTCGGCAACATCATTCTTCGCTCCAACGCCGACGGCTCCGTACTGCACCTGAAGGACGTCGCACGCATCGAATTGGGCGCTCAAACTTACAACCTCAACGGCCGGTTTGAGGGGAAACCTGCAGCCATCCTGGCAATCTATCAGCTGCCCGGCTCGAACGCGGTGCAGTGCGCCAAGGACGTCCGCGCCGAACTCGCCAAACTGTCCAAAGCCTTCCCACCCGACATGGTGTCCGCGGTTCCGCTGGACACCACCAAGGCCGTCAGTGCCGGCATCCACGAGATTCTGGTCACGCTGGTCATCGCGCTCGTCCTGGTCATGCTGGTCGTCTACATCTTCCTCCAGGGCTGGCGAGCCACGCTCATCCCTTTGCTGTCCGTGCCGGTTTCGCTCATCGGCACGTTCATCATCTTCCCCGTTCTCGGCTTCAGCATCAACACGCTCTCGCTCTTCGGACTGGTGTTGGCCATCGGTCTCGTGGTCGATGACGCCATCGTCGTCGTCGAAGCCGTCGAGAAGCACATTGAAGAAGGTATGTCCCCCAAGGATGCCTCCTACGCCGCCATGGAGCAGGTATCGAGCCCCGTCATCGCCATTGCGCTCATCCTTACCGCCGTCTTTGTGCCGACGGCTTTCATCCCTGGCATCACCGGTCGCCTCTATCAACAGTTCGCCGTGACCATCGCTATCTCGGTCCTGTTCTCCGCGTTCAACGCGCTTACGCTAAGCCCCGCCCTTTGCGCCCTGCTCCTGAAACCCACGGATAAGAACGCCAAGCCCGGTCTCCTGGGCCGCTTCTTCAACGGCTTTAACAAGCTCTTCGAGAGGGCGACCAACGGCTATGTTGGCCTCTCGGGATGGCTCGTGCGCAAGTCGATTGTCGGCATCATCATCATCCTTGGACTAAGCGCCGTGGTGCTCCTGCTCGGAAAAGGCCTGCCCGGCGGCTTCCTGCCAACTGAGGATCAGGGGTATGCCTTCGTCAACCTGCAACTGCCGCAGGGCGCCAGTCTCGAGCGCACCACCGACGCCGCGAAGTCGGTCGAAGACGCTCTGCACCAGGTGCCGGGCGTTCAATCCGTCGTCTCCGTCGTGGGCTTCAGTCTGCTCTCGCAGACGCAGAGCACCTACAACGCCTTCTTCTTCGTCACGCTCAAGGACTGGGACGCCCGCAAGAGCAAGGAGGAACAGTTCGCCGTCATCCAGACCAACCTCTCGAAGACTCTCGGCGGCGTCAAGCAGGGGATAGCGTTCTCCTTCGCGCCGCCAGCTATTCCCGGCCTGGGAACGTCGGGTGGCGTTAGCATGGTGCTCGAAGATCGCTCTAACTCGACCGACCCGAACTTCCTTACCGGCAACCTATACAAGTTCCTCGGCGCGCTAAACCAGCGGCCGGAGATCGCCGCTGCCATCCCAACCTACTTCCCCGCCGTCCCGCAACTCTACGTAGACGTCGACCGCGAAAAAGTCGCACAGCAGCAGGTAAATATCGGCGACGTCTACACGACGCTGCAGGCCTTTCTCGGCGGCTCGCTGGTCAACTACTTCAATCGCTTCGGACGTCAATGGCAGACCTATGTCGAAGCGGAAGGCGATACGCGCACGAACATTGACAATATCGGACAGTTCTACGTGACCGCCGCCAATGGCAATCGAGTTCCGCTCTCCGCCATCACCACGGTCCGGCGCATCGCGGGTCCCGAGTTCATCACGCGCTATAACGAGCACGAAGCGGCCTCGATCACCATCGTCGCAAAACCCGGCTTCAGCACCGGGCAAGTCATGAAGGGGCTGGAACAGACCTTCGCCCAAACAATGCCGGACGGCATGGCGATGGACTACTCCGGCCTAAGCTTTCAGGAGCAGCAGGCGCAGAAGAGTGTCCCTGCCTGGGTGGTCTACGCCATTTCCATTCTGCTCTGCTTCCTCATTCTTGCGGCGCAGTACGAGAGCTGGTCGTTGCCGTTTGGCGTGCTGCTCAGCACACCCGTAGCGATATTCGGCGCATACCTCGCGCTGACCATGAGGCACATGGAAAACGACGTCTACGCCCAGATCGGCCTGGTCATGCTCATCGGCCTCTCCGCCAAGAACGCGATCCTGATCGTCGAGTTCGCCAAGGACGAGTATGAGAACGGCAAGAGCATCTTCGAGTCGGCCATGGGAGCGGCCCGTCTGCGCTTCCGGCCGATCCTGATGACAGCCTTCGCGTTCATCCTTGGCTGCGTGCCCCTGTGGTTCGCTACGGGAGCGGGCGGAGTCTCGCGTCAGATCCTAGGCACCGTCGTCATCGGCGGCATGCTGGCCGCGACCATCATCGCGATCTTCCTCGTCCCCACCACCTTCTCTCTCGCCGAGCTCGTCGCGCAGCGCCTCGGAAGTTCGCACAACGCAGGCCTCGACTCATCCCACGATGCCGGTCCGCCTGAAGATAACTCCACTCCTCATTCGGCTCCCCAACAGGTAGGTGCGGCATGAAATGGAAACTCGCTCCCGCAACACTGATTATCGTTGCCGCCACTGGTTGCATGGTCGGCCCCAACTACAAGCGGCCGCTCGTCAACACGCCCGCGGCCTACCGCGGCGCTCCCGAAGTGATTCCCATTGGCACTCCGCTTGGAGCCGAAAAGTACACTAGTATCTTCACCGACCCCGTCCTTCAATCCCTCATCGCCGAGGCATTGAAGAACAACTACGACGTAAAGATCGCGGCCGACCGCGTGCTCGAACAGGAGGCGGAGGTCGGCATCACCAGGGCAGGCCAGTACCCGACGGTGAGCCTCGGAGGCACCTACGACGCCGTGGCGCTGCCCGGCGGTCTGCTCAGCGGCCTGGGAAATAACAGCGGCAGCTCAAACTCCAACGGTGCGAACAGCAACCAGGGGCATACGAAGATTTACACCGGCGGCTTGACTGCCTCCGTGGCCTGGAACCTCGACTTCTGGGGCTACTATCGTCGTCAGACCGAGGCAGCCCGCGCCTACCTGCGCGCCACCCGATGGGCGCAGCAGACCACCTATTCGACGCTCGTAGAGAACGTTGCCACCAGCTACTACCAACTCCGAACGCTCGATTCCGAGCTGACCATCGCCAAGGACGAACTCAAGGCTCGCAAGGATTCGTTGGAACTGACGCACAAGCTGGAAACCGGAGGCAGCGACTCCCTCGTCGACGTGCGTCAGGCAGAGGAGCTTGCATACACCGCTGAGGCACAGATCCCCGATCTTGAACGCCAGATCACCCAGCAGGAAAACAGCCTTTGCATTCTGCTCGGCCGCGCTCCTGGCCCGATCGCTCGCGGCCTTCCCATCGACCAGGCTCCGCATCCAACTGAGGTTCCCGTTGGTCTGCCGTCCGATCTTCTCGAGCGTCGTCCCGATATCCGCCGAGCTGAGGAGCTGCTCGTCCAGGCAAACGCAAACATCGGCGTCGCAAAGGCCCAGTTCTTTCCTCAGCTCTCGCTCTCCGGTACGGGCGGAACGAGTACAAGCCAGCTCAAGGGAATCGTCGAATCGAAAAATCTTTACTACTATGCGTTCGGCTCGGTGAGCCAGCCGATCTTCGAAGGCGGCAAGCTAACCAACAATCTCCATTACGCAAAGGCCGAAGATCAGGAACTCGTCGATACCTATCGGCAGACGATCGCCGGCGCCCTTCGCGATGTCGACAACGCTCTCGTTGCGTACAGCAAGACCCGCGAATACCGCGAAAAACAGGAGAAACAGACGGAAGCCACTCGTGATGCAGTTCGGCTGGCGCGTATGCGCTATCAGGCTGGAGCCACCAGCTATCTCGAGGTCTTGACCAATGACGCCAATCTCTACACGTCCGAGCTGACCCTCAAGACCGCGCAGCAGCAGGAAGCGCTTTCGCTGGTGCAACTCTATAACGCGCTTGGGGGCGGCTGGTAGTGTCGTCTGGGAGGACGCAGCAGAAAGGAATTAAGTTGGGCACCTCGTCGACGTCACCACACACCGGCAGCCGCATTGGATTGGGATAAGGCTTCAACGACGGAGAGCAACTCTCGACTTCGTGGACCACTGAGCGGTAAGCCTTTTTGCGAGCGAAAGACTACAGCCCTGCTGCTCCAAGGTTTTGGACAGTACAACACGCAAGATACCTGAAAGGATAGCAAATGAACCAAATTGAAGAATCACCTAAAGGGGCTCTGTTACAAATAATACCGCTGGCTAAGGGTCCCCGAGCCGCTGTCTTTAGCCTATCCGTCGTCACTTCCACCAGCGCCCGCGACAACACCATTACGGTAACGAGGCAGGACGGGCAAAGTGTATCGTACGATCCACGTCGCTTGTCAGGGGTGAACGTTTACAGGGAGGAGCCGCGTGAGTTTGCCACAGGCGACCGTCTACAGTTCACCGCCACAGACAAAGACCTAAATGTCGCGAACCGGGATCTCGGCACCATCACGAAAATCGAACCCGGCCAGCTCACCGTCCGCATGGACGGGAAAGAGGACCGCACCGTCAGCTTCGATCCAGCGCAAATGCGGCACATCGATCATGGTTACGCTGTGACCTCGCACGTCTCGCAAGGGCTTACCGAGGGCCGCGTCATCGTCAATATCGATACAGATTCCTCAAGAAATCTCATCAACACAAGGCTCGCCTACGTCACGATCTCTCGCGCGGAGACGGACGCTCGAATCTACACCAATGATGCCGAAACTCTGGGAGCACGACTCGCGACCGATGTCAGCAAAACCGCCGCGGTTGATTTTCGGCAGCCTGTGGTCGCCCCCCGCCGCCCAACTGTCGAACCCGAAGTACACCAATACTCAGACCCGAATCATCGCATCGCCGCCGTCGCCACCGCCTACATGCAGCGACCCGACAGTAGCGTCATCGTTGCACCAGATCGGGCGGAACGCCAAGAGCTAAACCAGCTCATTCGCGCCGATCTCCAGGCACAGGGGACACTCTCGCCAGACAGCAAATCGCTTACCGTCCACGTCGAGCAGCCCATAACCAACGCAAAGTTAGCCGCACAGTACACACCCGGCGACCTCATCCAGTACGGGCAGGGAAGCCCCGAACTCCACGGAATCAATCACAACAGCGTTGGAACGGTTCTAGCGAGTAATCCACAAAAGAATGCGCTCACGGTTCAAATTTCGACGGGTGATTGGGCTACCTATAGTCCGCACCTCACCAAAACGATGACGGCGGAAAGCGCTGTCTACCGAGTCGAGCAACGAGAGATCGCTCAGGGCGAACGGATACAAATCACATCGGCTATGGCGGAACTCGCCATTAGAAAGGGTGAGTTTGGCACGGTCACCGCAATCAGCGAGAGCAGGGAACTAGATGTCCAGCTCGATAAAGGCAAAACAGTCCATCTCGACCAAAGGCAGGCCCAGCACATCGAACACGGTTACGCAGTCGAAGGTATCAGAGCTGGAGCGCCCGAGCGGATCATCGTAACGCAAGAGGCGGCGCTTGAGAGCCAGAGAGAGATAGCCTCGCTCGCACGTAGCGGAAGAGAAGTGAGCGTCTACACGTCCGATGGATCGAGCCCGGCCCAGGCTCTCAAGAATCCCACCAGCCTTCCACAACAAAAGCAGATCGATACCACTGCCAACGTCATCGCTCAGGACAACGCACTCACATCTCCAAGCGTTGTTGCGCCCGAAGCAACCCAGGTTCAGCATCGTCGGGGCATGGGCATCTAGCCTCTCCTGCCTGGGCAGGATCAGGAAATTGGATTCTCCAACGACTTCAAAGAGTTTCTCTTGGATTGCTTCGGTTTGCCAACTATAGTGTAGACGCGGAATATTATCATCGCCCTCTTCATAAGTGAAGTTGTGAATTCGATCTGAAGGGAGACTTCGACGTTCATGGTGAAATGTTTCCGGCTTGCACAGCACCACTTCCGGGAAAGGCGTCAACGGGTTATTGTGGCCTGGTCTCGGGTGTCGGATAGTATGCCGCTCAAGGACTTCGCAAAGCCCTCTGTGATCGTCGTCTTTGGGCTGGTCGCCTTATGGAACCTGCTGATCTCAGGGGGCAAGTTCTTGAATAGGCAGATTGACCCCATGCATCCGGTAACCAAAGCTTTAGTGGATACCCTGCGGGAGCTACGCGATGTCAACTTGGATCTTCAAATGCGGCTTTATCAGCCTATTACCTGGCGAGCGATCCCACTCAAGAATGAATACGTTCGACTGGTCTATATCGATGACCAAGCTCATTGGAATTACATGTATGGGAATATTCCAACAGATCGGAAGCAACTGGCCAAGCTGATCTTGCACGCTGCACAATTACGGACCAGAGCTAGCGTTATCGGAATCGATGTAGAACTATTGAAGCCTCTAAACCCTGAGGGAGACGATCCCAGAAGAACGCAACCTCAAGACTCTGCGGCAGTTGTGCAACGTCAAACATCATGCAGATGCAGCCAAGCTGTATTGCCGACAGTGGCCCCTGCGCAGCCCTGCCTTTCGCTCGGGGACGCTGCTCCCGGTCCGACAGCAGTGCCATATCCGTTGGATTGCGATACTCCCGACCTGTCAAAGTGGAGCGATAACGAGGCACTTGCCAAAGCTATCCGCTTTGCTACAAATCATGGAGTTCCGGTGATTCTTGGTAGCGTTCTATATCGCGATCTGGGACAAAAAGAAGATGATCCAGCAAGTCAGTTACCGCCACTGTACTCGCTTGATGATTTAGATCCATCGAAATGCATCGGTCCTCGTTGCACGGGATTTGGATACATCAATTTGCCTAACGATAAGCGGCAAATTTCTGTAACCCTGGATGTGCGAGGCCCGGATGGTCGCCGAAAAGCGGTCGATTCTTTTGCATACAAGATCGCGAAGGCTGCGAAGAGTTCGGACAACATCCTCTCCGATCCTGAGGATGCCACCCCAGGTGCAGAGGTCTTCGGCACGTTCTTACCCGAGCTCGACTTCGCCCCAAGTCGAATCGATTTTGCGGAATTGGCTAATGCAACCTACAAAGCAATGTCTGCCTGTAATGGTCACGTCGTCTTGATCGGCGGCCGTTGGAGGGCTGAGCAGGGCCGGGGTGAACCCGTCGACCAGCACCTCAGTCCCGCTGGTGAGATCAGCGGCGTAGCCCTTCATGGAACCTATATCGAGGCTCTGCTAGCCCACCAGACATCTCACGAGTGGTCGTTCTGGCCGAATGTATGTCTCGACATCGCGCTGGGCCTGCTAATCTTTTACGCTTTTGGAAATATCCAGAACCGCCGAAGAAAGGCCTTGTGGCTGATTATCGGCATGATTAGTGTTGTGCTCATCGCTTGGTTCTCGATGGGCTTGTTCAACAGGTATCTAGATTTTCTCTTCCCGATTGAGTTATATTTCGTTCATATTCTTGTCGAAATGCTAGGGCACAAGCATCACTCTCCGAGCGGAGATTCTCATGTCTCTGAGCATCAATCAGATCCGTCGATTTGAATGGCCAGTGAAGGCCTGTTTCCTTCTGATCACGGCGGTGTGCTTCGCTGGATTAGCGACGCTAGCGAAGTCGAGTCCGGCGACGTCACGAACAATCCCCAACGCCGTTCTGACACGCCTTGACGACATATCCGCACAGATTTCATATCGAGACCGTGACGACAGAGTGATCGTGATTGACCTCATTGTCGATGACAAGACTCGAAAAGGAGATATTAGAACTGGGGACACCGTAGTTGTCACATTTGTAGATAAAGGTAAGCAGCACATCGTGCAATCTATCAAACTCTATGTTCCGACGGAAACCACGCCTGTTCCGGGTGGTGAGCTTGGGGGTGTTGCTGGAGTGGACGGCAACTCCTATCCTCCGGTGCAGGGCGGAGGGGGGGGGAGGAACCCCGAAGTTGGTGGCGCAGCAATGTACGCCAACAAGAACATCATCCAGAACGCGGTCAATTCGCCCATCAACAGGACACTCGTTGCTGCCGTCAAGGCTGCTGGCTTAGTCGATACGCTGAGCGGTCCCGGGCCCTTCACGGTGTTCGCTCCAACTGATGATGCTTTCGGTAAGTTGCCGGCCGGTACAGTCGACACTCTTGTAAAGCCTGAGAACAAAGACACCCTCGTCAAGATCCTCACTTACCACGTAGTCCCTGGCAAAATTACCTCCAAGCAGCTCGAGAAATTGATCAAGAAAAGCGGCGGTATGGTAAGGCTCAAGACAGTTCAGGGCGAGGACCTTAGCGCCAGCATGTCTGGATCCAACATCGTGCTCACCGACGCAAAGGGGGGAACCTCCACGATCACCACCGCTGACATCATGCAGTCGAACGGCGTCATCCACGTCATTGACACCGTCCTGATGCCATAGTTCCACGGGATCGGCTATAGGCAGAACACTCCCGACCTTACTGGAGCCCTTTGGCACACTTGGAGAGGGGTGACACATGATCTCCTGTTGAACCGATTGGACTGCGCCCTTGGTATCCAAAACAGATCAGTCGGACTATAGCGTTGCGAACAAAGCATTTAAGTCCGATAATAAGTGTTACGTATAGTTACTCTGTAGCGGCTCGTTAGAAATGTCATGGTCTGGCCCGATAGAAATGTCAGGGTCTAAGGATGGCATGGATTTCTATGAGCGAACGCGATCTTAGGCGGATTGAAGTGTTGAGCGACGTGCGGGCCGGACGTCGCACGGTGG